>JALWIX010000055.1 GCA_027082175.1 Campylobacterales bacterium | reverse complement strand
ATCATAAGCGAATTGTAATATATCCTCTCTAGTCTTTTATACCCTCTAACCCCTTGTAACGTGTATCTGATTTGCACTCCTTTTCCTCCTTACAGGAGTGCCATATCTTTTTGAACTTATGCATAGAGTTAAATTATCCGTTACATTCTACAAGTTCTTTTACCGGACATATTTCACACTCGGGTCTTAGTGGTTTGCAAATAATTTGCCCAAAAGAGACTAAAACTCTGTTTAGTCCAATCTTTTCTTTATCATTTAATAATTTTTCGACTATTTTATCTGTCTCTTCAGCTCTTTTCGTATGTATAAATCCCCAAAGATTTAAGATTCTATGTACATGTGTGTCTACCGCAATATATGGTTTTTTGTAAGCGTTTTCTAGCACTATTTTAGCGGTTTTTGGCCTATGCCTTTTATAGATGTCAATTCCTCCAAACTATCCGGGACTATACCATCATACTTTTTTAGCAATATTTCAGTAATATTTAAGATATTTTTCGCTTTTTGATTATAAAAACCGACTGGATAAATAACTTTTGCTATATCTTCTTTTGACAAAGCGATCATCTTCTTAGGCGTATCCGCAAGTTTAAAAAGTCTGTGCGCCGCCTCAACTGTAACTTCGTCTTTTGTTCTAAAGCTTAAAAGTGTTGATATCAAAATAGTATAGGGTGTTCTTTTATAGCCATAGTGCCGCGATAATCTAATAGCAGGCGCATCCCATTTCTCACACTCTTTTTTTAAAATATTTACAACTTTTAAAAATCTCTTTTTATCCATAGAAGTTATAATATCAAAAAATAGTATAATTACAAAAAATTTACAGAGGGAATAATGAAAGAATTTTTTGCAAAAAGAGTTATACCTTGTTTAGATGTAAAAGATGGTAGGGTAGTTAAAGGCGTTAATTTTGTAGGTTTAAAAGATGCGGGCGATCCTGTAGAGGTAGCCAAAAGGTACAACCAAGAGGGCGCAGACGAGATAACTTTTTTAGATATAACCGCAACACATGAAAATAGAGACACAATAGTTCATATAGTAGAAGAGGTTGCGAAAGAGGTTTTTATACCTTTAACTGTTGGAGGCGGTATAAGAGAGTTAAACGATATATATAAACTATTAAATGTTGGTTGTGATAAAGTAAGTATAAACTCTGCGGCTATTAGAAGACCTGAGTTTGTAGATGAGGGTGCGAAAAGATTCGGCAGTCAATGCATAGTTGTTGCTATAGATGCAAAAAAAGTAGGCGAGAGCTGGAACGTTTTTATAAACGGCGGCCGCATTGATACCGGTATAGACGCGATACAATGGGCTAAAGAGGTTTATAACAGAGGCGCCGGCGAAATACTTCTAACGTCTATGGATAAAGATGGTACAAAAAGCGGATACGATTTAGAGCTTACCTCTAAAATAAGCGATGTTGTAGAAATACCTGTCATCGCAAGCGGTGGCGCCGGAGCTATGGAGCATATAAAAGAAGTTTTTACGTTCGGTAAAGCAGACGCGGCTTTGGCTGCTAGTATTTTTCATTATAAGGAAATTGATATAATGGAATTAAAACATTATTTGATAAATAACGGCATACCGGTGCGATTATGATAGTATGCGCCGGCGGTTTTGAAACTTTTTCTTTTGCGTATCCAATAGGGATTGGTCTTATTGATAGTTCTATAAACTTAACTAGACTCGCTCTTTTAGATAAACCTGATTTCATTCTTTTTATAGCTACTGCCGGAAGTTACGGTAAGTATAAAATTTTTGATATTGTACAAAGTAGAGGCGCTAGTCAGATTGAGTTAAGCTTTTTTGACAATAAAAGTTATACTCCTATTGACAATGTAATAATTAGCGAAGGACTAAATGTTTCACATGAAACATTGGTAAACTCATCCAACTATATTACTACTGATAAAAGCTATTCAAAACATTTTTTAAAAAACGGAATCGGTTTAGAAAACATGGAGTTCTTCTCAGTTCTAAAAGTCGCTCAAGAATTTGAGATACCTGCAGGAGGAATATTTATAGTAACAAACTATTGTGATAAAGACGCGCATAAATCCTTTAAAGAAAATCATAAAAAATCCATGAGACTTCTAGAAGAGTATATCAAAGATAGGTTTAAAGGTTTACGATGAAAATAACATATAAAAATCACCCTTTTAAAATTTTAGAATTTTATTATAAACCGTATGGATCTGATTTACATAAAGCAATCAAAAAAAATCTTGCTGAGAAAGAAGGAGATATAGAAGTTATAAATATTTTGGATGTAAAAATAACTCCGGCTCTCGACAATGAAGATTATGAAAAGATAACTGCAGGTAGCGATGGGGACTATCATATAATGGAGTATATGATAGTTGTTTTTTATAAGATAACGGAGTATTAAAAATGAAAAAAAACATTTTAGATTTAACAAAAGATGAATTAGAGAGCGATATTAATCCAAAGTTTAGAGCCAAACAGATATATCAATGGATTTATCAAAAATATGTTGATGATTTTGACAATATGAGCAATCTCCCGAAAGAGCTTAGAAAAAAATTGAAAGAAAATTACGATATATATATACCTAAAATCCTTAAAGTAGAGAAGAGTATAGACGGCAGTAAAAAATATCTTTTCGAACTTAAAGATGGACACACGGTAGAATCAGTTTTACTTCCAATGAAAAAAGAGAAAAGAGACGAAAATGGAGATATAATACAACATACGAGATTTACCGTATGTGTCTCTTCTCAAGTAGGTTGTAAAGTGGGTTGTGCTTTTTGTCTAACTGCAAAGGGCGGATTTGTACGAAATTTGACAGCAGGTGAAATAGTGTCACAAGTGTTAGCTATTAAGAAGGACAATGGAATCGCTTCAAATAGAAGAGTTAATATTGTCTATATGGGAATGGGAGAGCCTTTGGACAACTTGGACAATGTGGCCAAGGCAGTAAAAATATTTTCGGAAGAAAACGGACTCTCTATAAGTCCAAGGCGTCAAACTATTTCTACAAGCGGCTTGGCGCCAAAAATTAAAAAACTTGGAGAAAAAAAACTAGGTGTTTTGCTTGCTATTTCCCTCCATGCGGTAGATGATAACCTTAGAGAAGAGTTAATGCCTATAAATAAGGCTTACAATATAGAGTCAATTATTCAAGCCGTTAAGGAGTTTCCTGTAGATGTGCGAAAAAGAGTAATGTTTGAGTATCTTATCATAAAAAATGTGAATGATGATCTAAAATCAGCTAAAAAATTGGTTAAACTATTAAATGGAATTAAAGCTAAAGTAAATCTAATACTTTTTAATCCTTATCCTGGATCACCGTTTGAGAGACCAGATGTTGAAGCTGTTAATAGATTCCAAAAATATCTCTTGGAAAAAGGGGTTCTTTGTACTATTAGGGAATCAAAAGGACTAGATATAAGCGCAGCCTGTGGACAACTAAAAGAGAAAGAGGTGAGAAGTGGAAATACCGTTTAAAAATTATGAGCTTATAATGGTAACGCTTTTAATAATAGTAGTTATCTTTATGGTTGTCGCTTTTGTTAAGATTTCAATAGAGTCGGACGAGGACAAAGAATGACGATACTTGATAATATTATGTTAATTATAGTAGCCGTAACGTTTATTATTGGTTTAGGCGGATTTATATATGTTACTTTTTTTAAGAAGGAATAGCTCTAGCCCTATCTATTTCTATTTATAATCTTATCTATCTCTTTTTCAAAATCGATTTTTGAATATATTTTATATACGGTACCCATGAAATCAAACTCTAGCCATTTTGCATGAAGCATCAGTCTATTGTGGCCTGTTGTCTCTATTCTTTCACTTTCGTCCATCAATCTATCTAGATATCTTATGGCATTTTCAGTGGAAACGCCATATATTGGATCGCCGACAATAGGGTGTTTCACGTGAAACAGATGAGCTCTTATCTGATGCTGTCTTCCAGTTAAAGGTATCGCTTCTACCAAAGTAGCATTGATAGAGGGGTAATATCTAATGGGTTTGATTATGGTTTGGGCTGGTTTTCCTTTTGGGTCTATTAACACTTTAAGCCGTATTTTAGAGAAGTCTCTATTTTTCTTAATGGGAGCGTCTATAAAAAGGTTGTTAAAAATTTTCCCTTTTGTCAATGCTAGATAACCCTTTTTCACTCTTTTGTCTTCAAATCTTTGTTTTAAGTATTTTTCAGCCTTTTTGTTAGCGCTTACTAAAAGTAGGCCGCTTGTTTCCATGTCAATTCTGTGGATAACATTAGCGTCTTTGCCGAAAAATTTTCTAGCTTCATCTAGTATGGAGTAGGAGGTTTTTCTGTTTCTTGGATGGACTATAACTCCGCTTGGCTTATCGAATATCGCAAAATCCTTAGTTTTAAAAATAGGTTTTAATCCTTTTGTGCTGGGCTCAAAAATCAAAATATCAATTTCTCCTTTAACAATCGCTTTTTTATCAGTTATAGGCAGACCGTTTTGATAGACTTTTTTTGTATCGATCATCTTTTGCGCTTGCCCCTGAGTAATGCCTAGATTTTTCATCAAATACAAAAAAAGTTTAATCTCATTTTCAACCAAAAATCTCTTAAATACAAACGCCAAAATATCTCCTTATTATTACAAAAAGTTATACTAAGATAATAAAAAAATCGTCCTATTATTTAAGCCTCTTTTTGATAATATATCACAATAATATTATTCTTGACAAGATAAGTTCTATGATAAAGGAAAAAGATGGTAGAGAGATATGCGCGCAAAGAGATGGCTGAAAAATGGACTATGCAGGCTAAATATCAAGCTTGGCTTGATGTGGAGATAGCTGCGGTTAAAGCTTGGCACAAACTTGGACTAGTTCCAAAAGAGGATATGGAAAAGATAGTTAAAAATGCCAAATTTGATATAAAAAGAATAGAAGAGATTGAAAAAGAGACAAAACATGACGTTATTGCTTTTTTAACGAGTGTGGCGGAGTCTTTGGGAGAAGAGTCTAGATGGGTTCATTACGGTATGACGAGCTCTGACACTATCGATACCGCTGTAGCGTTGCAGATGAGAGACAGTTTGAAAGTTATCATCGAAGATGTAAAAATGGTTATGGAAACTATCAAAAAAAGAGCTTATGAACACAAAATGACTTTAATGGTTGGCAGAAGCCATGGAATCCATGGCGAACCTATTACATTTGGTCTAGTTCTAGCTATATGGTACGATGAATTTAAAAGACATCTTAAAAACCTTGAAGAGACTTTAGAAGTAATAAACGTAGGTAAGGTTAGTGGGGCTATGGGAAATTTTGCTCATGCTCCTATTGAGCTTGAAGAGTATGTATGTGAAGAACTCGGATTAAAACCTGCTCCTGTTTCAAACCAAGTAGTTCAAAGAGACAGATATGCAAGACTTTTTACGACTATGGCTCTTGTGGCTTCTACTATAGAGAAGATAGCTGTAAATATAAGACATTTTCAAAGAACTGAAGTTTATGAAGCCGAAGAGTATTTCAGTAAGGGACAAAAAGGCAGTTCGGCAATGCCTCATAAAAGAAATCCAGTTCTTAGCGAAAACTTAACAGGACTTGCTAGACAGATTAGAAGCATGGCTATTCCGGCCTTAGAAAATGTAGCTTTATGGCATGAAAGAGATATAAGTCACTCTAGCGTAGAGAGATTTATACTGCCTGATGGATTTATAACTTTAGATTTTGCTCTTCATAGGCTAAACAATGTATTGGCCAATCTTGTAGTTTATCCAAAAAATATGATGAAAAATCTAAATCTAACCGGAGGACTGGTTTTTAGCCAAAGGGTACTTTTGGAACTTCCTAAAAAAGGCGTAAGTAGAGAAGACGCTTATAAGATAGTTCAAAGAAACGCTATGAAAGTTTGGGAGGAGATCCAAGAGGGACATCCTCCTTTAAACGAAAAGGGAGAAAGTCTGTTTTTGCAATATCTTTTAGAAGATAAAGAGTTAAGAGAGAAGATGAGTGATGATGAGATAAGAGAATGTTTTGATTATAGTTACTACACTAAAAATGTGGATAAAATTTTTGACAGGGTCTTTAAATAGGGGGAAAAATGTTAACAGTAATCAAAAGAAACGGTAGAATCGAGCCTCTTGATATATCTAAGATCCAAAAATATACTTCTGCGGCCGTAGCCGGATTAGATGGAGTAAGTCAAAGCGAATTGGAAGTTGACGCCAGAATTCAGTTTAGAGATAGAATCACTACGGAAGAGATTCAACAGACTCTAATAAGAACAGCCGTAGATAAGATTGATGTTGACAGACCCAACTGGACATATGTTGCAGCTCGTCTTTTTTTATATGATCTTTACCATAAAGTGAGTGGATTTACAGGATATATACACTTGAGAGAGTATTTTGAAAAAGGCGAAAAAGAGGGAAGAATTGTTCCTGGATTAAAAGAGAAATATGATCTTGATGATTTAAACGACTATATAAAACCTGAAAGGGATCTTCAATTTACATATCTAGGCATAAAGACTTTGTATGACAGATATCTTTTGAAAGACAAAAACAATAATCCTATTGAACTTCCGCAGCATATGTTTATGGCTGTGGCAATGTTTTTGGCTCAAAATGAGTTGGACTCTCAAACTTGGGCAAAAAAGTTTTATGATATTTTGTCAAAATTTGAAGTAATGGCGGCGACACCGACTTTGTCTAACGCAAGAACTCCTAGACACCAGCTTAGCAGCTGTTATATAGGAAGCACTCCCGATAATATAGAAGGAATTTTCGATAGCTACAAGGAGATGGCTCTTCTTAGTAAATACGGAGGAGGAATTGGTTGGGATTGGACGAAAGTTAGAGGCATGGGAAGCTATATTGACGGACACAAAAATGCGGCAGGGGGAATAGTTCCATTTTTAAAAATTACAAACGATATAGCAATTGCCGTTGATCAATTAGGAACTAGAAAAGGGGCTATTGCCGTATATATTGAGCCTTGGCACATAGACGTTTTGGATTTTTTAGACCTCAAAAAAAATAGCGGGGAAGAGAGAAGAAGAGCGCATGATCTTTTCCCGGCTCTATGGATAAACGATCTATTTATGAAAAGAGTGGAAGAGGACGGCATATGGACGCTTTTTGACCCTTATGAGACGCAAGAGCTCGCGGAACTTTGGGGAGAGGAGTTTGAAAAAAAATATCTAGAATACGAAAAAAGAGAAGATATAATAAAAGAAAAAATCAAAGCAAAAGAGCTTTGGAAAAAAATTCTTTTAAGCTATTTTGAAACAGGAAGTCCTTTTCTTTGTTTTAAAGATAACGCCAACAGATGCAATCCTAACCCGCATATCGGTCTTATAAGAAGCAGCAATCTATGCACTGAAATATTTCAAAATACAGAACCTAATTACTATAAGATAAGAGTTAAGTTTGAAGACGGAAGCGTTAATCTATACGATGAAAACGAAATAGTTGAAGTAGACGGAGGCATAGTAAAAAAAGCAAAAAAAATAACGGCCTTAGATAGTATAGAGGGCAAAAAAGTTTTTATTGTCGAAAAAGATAAGATTGACGGAGCTACTGCCGTATGTAATCTCGCAAGTGTGAATCTTAGTAAAGTCAATACGAAAGAGGATATCGAGAGAGTTGTGCCTATCGCAATAAGAATGTTAGATAACGTAATAGATCTAAACTTTTATCCGCTTGAGAAAGTAAAACGCACAAATTTAAGAACGAGAGCTATAGGACTTGGCGTTATGGGTGAAGCTCAGATGCTAGCCGAGCATAAAATAGAGTGGGGAAGCGACGAACATTTTGAAAAGATTGACGAAATAATGGAAGCGATAAGCTATAACGCAATAAAAGCTTCGTCAAATCTTGCTATAGAAAAAGGCAAATATCCGGAATTTGAAGGATCGAGTTGGAGCAAAGGAGTTATGCCTATAGACAAGGCAAATAAAGAAGCGAAAAAACTTACTCCAAATCGTGGCGGACTCTTTGGGTATACTTATGATTGGAACGCTTTGAGAGAAAAGGTCAAAAGAGACGGTATGAGAAACGGCTATCTTATGGCTATAGCTCCCACAAGCTCCATCTCTATTTTAACAGGCACAACACAAACTATAGAACCGGTATATAAAAGAAAATGGTTTGAAGAAAATCTCTCCGGACTTATCCCTGTAGTAGTACCAAATCTATCTCCTGAGACATGGGCGTACTATACTCCAGCTTACGATCTTGACCAAAAAATCTTAATAAAAGCCGCGGCTGTGAGACAAAAGTGGATAGATCAAGGCCAAAGCACAAATATATTTATAAGATTGGATAAAGCTAGCGGCAGATATCTACACGAAATCTATACGCTCGCTTGGAAACTTGGACTTAAATCAACATACTATTTAAGGAGTCAATCACCCGAAGTCGCTAGTGACGTAGCAGATAGAAGTATGGAGTGTATGGGTTGTCAATAATATAACGCTTATCGTTTATTTATTAATCGGCCTAAATCGGCCGATTATTCCGGATACTCTACAGGTTCTAGATCAGCTTCTTCTTCCGGCGTATAAAGTCTAGAAATGGCAATAAATCGAAGTCCTAACGGTATTTCTAGTGAAAAACTCGAACCTCTACCCTCAGTCACGTCAATTGTTGTATGCGTATGTTTTGAATATTCAAAAAGATCTTCTGACATATAAAAATCGCAACCATGTATAGAGCCTATCTTTATATCTCTTGCGCCAACAATAAACTCATCCTTCGGAAAACACATAGGAGCCGATCCGTCACAACATCCTCCGCTCATATGAAATACCAGCTCGCCATGTTCTTGGCGAAGCCGGTCAATCACTTTTTTAGCAGCCTCCGTCGCTTCAACTCTTTTATAAGCCATTAGAAAAATCCTAAAGGTTTTTTGTCATAAGAGGTAAGAATATTTTTGGTGTGTCGGTAAAGATTTAGCATCATCATATGAGTTTCTCTACCGATTCCAGATTTTTTATATCCTCCAAAAGAAGCATGCGCCGGATATAGATGGTAACAGTTTACCCATACACGGCCAGCTTGAATACCCCTTGCCATTTTGTGAACTTGATGCACATCTCTAGACCAGACGCCGGCGCCCAATCCATATATCGTATCATTAGCTATTTGCAGCGCCTCTTCTTCATCTTTAAATGTCGTGACACTTAGAACCGGACCAAAAATCTCTTCTTGGAAGATTCTCATCTTATTATGACCCTTAAAAACAGTAGGTTTTATGTAGTATCCTTCCGGATATACCGGATTGTCAAACTTTTCTCCACCTATTAACAGCTCGGCTCCCTCTTGTTTTCCTATATCGATATAGTTTAATATTTTTTCAAACTGATCCTTTGATGCTTGCGCTCCCATCATTGTAGAAGTATCTAGCGGATCTCCAAGTTTTATAGCTTCTATTCTTTTAAGTGCCCGCTCCATAAATTCTTCGTAGATATTTTCCTGAATCAAAGCTCTAGATGGACAAGTACATACTTCTCCTTGATTAAAAGCAAATAAAACCAATCCCTCTATAGCTTTATCTAAGAACTCATCATCCTCAGCCATTACGCTATCGAAAAATATATTCGGTGATTTGCCGCCCAGCTCCAATGTGACTGGAATAAGGTTTTGCGAAGCATACTGCATTATAAGCCTTCCGGTAGTGGTTTCACCGGTAAATCCTATCTTTTTAATATCTGGGTGCGACGCCAAAGGTTTTCCAGCTTCTGGTCCAAAGCCGTTGACTATGTTTATTACTCCTGCTGGAACGATATCTTGTATAAGCTCCATCAAAATCATTACAGAAACAGGAGTTTGCTCTGCTGGTTTTAGAACTACGCAGTTGCCTGCCGCAAGCGCTGGAGCAAGTTTCCATGCGGCCATAAGTAATGGAAAATTCCAGGGTATTATCTGCCCCACAACTCCATAAGGCTCATGTATCTCCATAGATACAGTATTTGAATCTAGATCGGCTATACTTCCAGCTTCAGCTCGTATAACGGAAGCGAAATATCTAAAATGATCAATAGCCAATGGCAAATCGGCATTTAAAGTCTCTCGTATTGGTTTACCATTGTCCCAAGTCTCCACTACAGCCAACATCTCTAAATTTTCTTCCATCCTATCTGCTATTTTGTTTAAAATAGCGCTTCTTTCAGTAACGGAAACATATTTCCAATGATTTTCAAATGCTTCCCAAGCGGCTTTTACGGCTAAATCTATATCTTTTTTATTTGATTTAGCAACTTTTGCAATCGGCTTATTATCTATAGGAGAAATATCATCAAAATACTCCCCGTCAATAGGCGAAACCCATTTCCCGCCGATATAGTTGTCATACTTTTCTTTGAACTCAGGTTTACTAAAAGCCATAAACGCTCCTTTTTTGGTTTTTCTGATGTTAGCCGTATTTTTTACAGCAATACTTTATAGCATAACATATTTTAATATAGATAAAGTTGATAGATATCAATTTTAAAATCTTCTATAATTAAGTTTTCATAATTTGAAAATTTGTAATGTTTTAATATTTCAGTTCAACAGATATATACAATTAGCTTATTGGATAAACTTAATATTACCCAAATAAAAATCTAATGCAAAATTCAAGTTGTTTCAACCTTCCTTAATAATCTCCACTTTTTTAGCTAAAATAAATCGTCATTTAAAAAAAGGGGAGAATATGAACTGTAAAAAAAAGTTAACAGATTTCGAGTATTATGTTATGTTTGAAAAAGGAACGGAGCCTCCATTTACCGGAAAACTTTTAAATGAAAAAAGAGAAGGCATATATATCTGCAAATGCTGTGAAACACCACTTTTCTCATCTAGCGCCAAATTTGAGAGCGGCACGGGATGGCCAAGTTTTTTTGAGCCTATATCAAAAAATTCTATAAAAGAGGAGTTAGATACCTCACACGGAATGATAAGAACTGAGGTTAAATGTGCAAAATGCGATGCGCATCTTGGTCATGTTTTTACTGACGGACCGCCTCCAACAAATCTTAGATACTGTATAAATTCTGTTTGCTTAGAGTTTAGAGCTACAAATAATTAGTTATTATTATAAAAGTTATAAGCATATAAAATTTCATATAAATTTCAAGGAGAAAAGAGATATGAAAAAGATAGAATTTATGGATAAATACCCCCTATATGTGTTGGAACTTAATAAAAACGAAACTAGTTTTAAAAATGTAGAGGATATTTTAGAATATCTAAAAGGGCGTATAGAAAATCATAAGGTAGCAACTTATATAGGGATATTTGATCATTTGTCTCATACAAAAAGTTTAGAAGAAGCCGTATATGACAAAAATATAATCGAGGCTAAAAATATAATTTTTTGTTTTGGCAAACAACTGCCAAAGCCGGAAGTATTGGGCGTTAGGCCAAGAAGTATAGGTATTTGCGAATATGAAGATAGATTTGTGGTATCTTTTATGGAAGCTCCAAATCCTGAAGGTAACGCTTCTATGATCGAGTGGGTAGAAAGTATAAAAAATAGATAGTTTAGTTACTTAAAATATATGAAAATGGTTAAGCAGTTAAAAATAGCTTAACTGCTCAACCATTTCGCCTAATATTAATGAATGATTATATGTTGCTTTTTTTTATAAACTCGTCAACGTTTTCATATATCTCTACATTCTTAACAAAATTTTCGTCAATAAAGGAGCATTTTGCCATCTCTTTATACATTTTTCCTATCAAACATATTCTGATATCCGGTTTAAAATTGCCATATTTTAATGCCAAAATCATAAAAATTTCGTTTAATGTCCCGATGCTCCCAGATTGGGCAACAAAAAGTCCGCTATCTTCTATCAACTTTTCCAATCTCTCGTACAATGTTTTACATACAATCTTTTTTGTGAGATATGGATTTTCGGGCCTTAATTGATCAAAACTCTCTAAAGTAACTCCGACACACTCTCCTCCAGCTTTATACGCTCCTATACTTACTGCCTCCATAAGTCCTTGATATCCACCGCATTTGACTATATATCCCGCTTTGGACAAAAATAGTCCAAGTTTTATACCCTCTTTATACTCTTTAGAGTTTTTGTCTGCTTTAGATGCGCCAAATGTAGTAGCAAATTTCAATTTATTTCCTTTACCTCATTTTAAGTAGAAAATTTTATAATGTTTAACTTAAAAATCTGCAAAAAAGAGAGTTATAAAGCAAGAGATTTTTTGTTTTCTAATTCTCTTTTTAAAGCCTATCGGAGGGAAAAATGGTGTATCATAGAAAAAAAATCTATAATCCAAACTCCAATGAAAGCGTAAATGAAAGGAAAGTTTTCGGCGGAGACCCCACTGGAATATTTGAACTAAACAAAATAAAGTATCAGTGGGCATACAATCTTTGGGAGATGATGCTGGCAAACACCTGGTTTCCCAAAGAAGTTGATATGACAGGCGACGCAAGAGACTATAAGCTTTTAACGGATGCGGAAAAGCTGGCTTATGACAAAGTTTTAGCGCAACTTATATTTATGGACTCTTTGCAGACCAATAACCTAATAGACAATGTAAACCCGTATATTACGGCTCCGGAGATAAATCTAATATTGGTTAGGCAAGCTTTTGAGGAAGCTCTTCATAGTCAAAGCTATGCCGTGATGGTTGACAGTATAAGCCAAAACACCGATGAGATTTATGAGCTTTGGAGAGAAGATTTAAAATTAAAACAGAAAAACGACTATATTGCTAAAGTATATGAAGAACTAGCTCAAAATCCAAGCGACGAAAATATAGTTAAAGCAATGTTCGCCAACCAAATTTTAGAAGGCATCTATTTTTATAGTGGATTTACCTATATGTATACGCTGGCTAGAAGCGGCAAAATGTTAGGGTCCGCTCAGATGATTAGATTTATCCAGCGCGATGAAGTGACGCATCTTTTAATTTTTCAAAATATGATTAACACTGTAAAAAAAGAGAGACCGGAACTCTTTACAAAAAAACTTATTGACGACGTCTACAAAATGTTTGAAGGAGCGGTTGAGCTTGAGAGTAGTTGGGGCAAATATATAACTCAGGGACAGATATTGGGATTAACAGACGAACTTATCGAGCAATATATAAAATATTTGGCTGACGATAGGTTAAAAAGAGTAGGGCTTGAACCTATGTATAACGTAGAACATCCGATAAAATGGGTAGACGATTTTTCAAAATTTAATGAGCAAAAAACCAATTTTTTTGAAGGTAACGTAACCAATTATAGCAAAGGGAGCTTGAGCTTTGATGACTTCTAAAAAATATTTGTGCGCCCTACAGTTTAAAACCGAAGAAAATTTTGAAAAAAATCTATCTACGCTTAAAAAACTTTTTTCAAAAACGCCAAATGAGTGCATAGCCGTAGCGCCGGAAGTTTGCCTTACGGGCTTTGCCTATGATAGATTTGAAGAGGCGGCCGAATTTGGGAAAAAAGCTCTTAAAGAGTTGTTGGAGATTTCTGAAAATAAAATATTAGTTTTTACAATGATTGAAAAGATAAATGAAAAATTTTACAATGTGGCGAAAGTTCTTTATAGAGGCAAAGTGGTTTATGAACAGCCAAAAGTAAAACTTTTCAAATTTGGCGGTGAAACGGACTACTTTAGCGCAGGTAGTTTAGACGATATAGAGATTTTTGAGATAGACGGGTTAAAAGTAGGTCTTTTAATCTGTTTTGAGCTTAGATTTTTAGAGATATGGCAAAAGCTAAAAGGCGCAGATATTATTTTAGTTCCTGCGATGTGGGGAAAACTTAGGAAAAAACATTTCGAGCAATTTACGGAAACTCTTGCTTTGATGAATCAGTGCTTTTTGGTGGCAAGTGACAGCGCTAATGAAGATATGGCAAAAAGCAGCGCCATAATAGACCCTTTTGGAATACCATATAGAGACGATAGAAAAACTCTATTGCTTAAAGAGTGCGACTTTGGAGATATCAAAAAGATGAGAAGATACATGGATATAGGTTTATGAATCAGTTTTTAAAAAGAGTCGAACTTCAAAAGTGTCAAAAATTAGCGGACGAGATAGATAAAGTTTTCCCCTTAGATTCCAATGTAAAAAGTGCTATCGCATCTACTCCGAGAGAGATATTTGTACCGGTAGGATTCAAACATCACGCTTACAAACTAGATGCTCTTCCTATTTCTGAAAATCAGTGGATAAGCTCCCCTTTGACCGTTGCAAAAATGACGCAATTTTTAGAGCCAAAAGGGGCGGATAGTGTTTTAGAGATAGGTTGTGGCAGCGGTTATCAGGCCGCAATACTAAGTAAACTTTTTAGAAGAGTTTTTAGCGTAGAAAGAATAGAAAAACTTGTCTGGGACGCTAAAAAGAGGTTCAAAGAACTTAATATTTTAAATATCAATGTTAGATACTCTGACGGTATGCTTGGATGGAAGGAGTTTGCGCCATATGACAGAATTTTGTTTTCAGCATCGTTGAAAAATATCCCGAAAAATATTTTGGAGCAGCTTAATAACGGCGGAATATTAGTGGCGCCTATAGAAAAAGAGGGGAGACAGATAATAACAAGATTTATCAAAAATAGATTTACGATAGAAAAAGAGGAGCTTGACGAATGTCTCTTTGTTCCCACTCAAAGAGGCACACTCTAACAACTAAGGAGGAGAATATGAAATCGATAGATATGAGCAGTGATGAGTTTTTACAAGAGATGGAAAAAACAAAAAAGTTTACCGATAAAGTATGCAAACAGTTCGGATGGGTTTATAATCCTAATCCAGAAGTAAACGAGGGAGTTACTATGGGTTTGACAAGAAATAAGATGCTTTACGGGAAAAGATATTGTCCATGTTTTATGGTAATTGAAGAGAATGGAAAATTTAAAAGCGCAGATGATAGGATTTGTCCATGCAAACCTGCAATAGAAAAAGAGATACCCCAAGAGGGAAAATGTCATTGCGGTATATTTTGCACGCCGGAATATGCAAAAACACATGAGCATTGACCTTTTTAAAGGTGCCGTAAAACGGTAATTGTTGCAAATGTTACATAAGAGTGCTACAATTTGATTACAAAATTTTTGAACTTTAAAAAGGCTTTAAAAATGAAGATAAATGATTTTGACAAACTAGGTTTAACTGGTGTCAAAAACGTATATTATAATCTAGATTTTGACGAGCTTTTTAAACATGAGCTCAAACAAAAAGAGGGGATTGAGACAACATTAGGTGCGGTGGCGGTGGATACCGGTATTTTTACGGGACGAAGTCCAAAAGACAAATATTTCGTAAAACAGCCGCCAAGTGAAAAATATATCGCCTGGGGCGAAATAAATCAACCTATCTCCAAAGATATTTTTGATGAGCTTTTTGAAAAAACCAAACAGTATCTCTCAAACAAAGACCTCTATATTATGGACGCCTTTGCCGGAGCAAGCGATAAAAGCAAAAAAAGAATTAGAGTTGTTACGGAGATAGCTTGGCAAGCTCATTTTGTTAAAAACATGTTTATTAGACCTACCCAGGAAGAGCTTAAAGACTTTTCTCCAGATTTTACGATGTATGTAGCCGCCGATCTTAAAAATGAAAGATGGAAAGAGCATGGCTTAAATTCTGATGTTTTCATAGTTTTCAATATTGAAGAAAATGTAGCGATTATAGGCGGAACATGGTATGGAGGCGAGATAAAAAAAGGTATATTTTCCATGATGAACTACTGGCTCCCGTTAGAAAACAAACTTTCTATGCACTGTTCCGCAAATATAGGTGAAAAAAATGACGTCGCTCTGTTTTTTGGCCTTAGCGGCACCGGAAAAACAACTTTAAGCGCCGATCCAAACAGACGTCTTATAGGCGATGATGAACATGGATGGGACGAAGAGGGGGTTTTTAACTTCGAAGGGGGTTGTTACGCTAAAGTTATCGGCCTTGACGCTGAAAAAGAGCCTGATATTTATGCGGCTATAAAAAGAGACGCGCTTTTGGAAAATGTAGTTGTTGACGAAAAAGGAAACGTAGATTTTGACGACTCTTCCAAAACCGAAAATACAAGAGTTAGCTATCCGATATACCATATTTGTAAACATAAAGAAGACCTAAAAGGTCCTCACCCTAAAAATATAATATTTTTAAGCGCCGACGCGTTTGGTGTTTTACCGCCTGTTAGTAAATTGACAAAAGAGCAGGCAATGTACTATTTCTTAAGCGGATATACGGCAAAAGTTGCCGGAACCGAAAGAGGAATCACCGAACCCGTGGCAACTTTTAGCGCTTGTTTTGGCGAAGCCTTCTTGCCTCTTCATCCTACTGTTTACGCTAAACTTTTGGGAGAGAAGATAGAAAAATATGATGTTAATGTATATCTTGTCAATACAGGATGGACAGGCGGTCCTTATGGGATTGGGAAAAGGATGAGCCTTCCGGCTACAAGAGCTTGCATAAATGCTATTTTAGATGGTTCTATTAACGATGCAGAATTTGATACTCTACCTATTTTTAACCTTGCTATGCCTAAATCGGTTAAAGGCGTAGAGCCTATGATACTAAATCCAAGAAACACTTGGGAGGATAAAGAAGCTTACGATAAACAGTTAAGGCATCTAGCCGAGCTTTTCATCAAAAACTTTAAAAGATATGAAAATACAGGAAACTTTGATTATTCAAAGGCAGGACCTCAACTTTAACTAAAACGGCGCTAAATAAGCGCCGTTTTAACTCTCTTTTGAAAAAAGAGAGTAAATTCCAAAAATCTTCTC
>JALWIX010000054.1 GCA_027082175.1 Campylobacterales bacterium | reverse complement strand
TACCACTTATCTTCTTCCCTGCAAGCAAATCTTTTACTGCTTTGTTAAAATCAAATTCTTCCATGTCAGTCCTTTCTCTTTATTTTATCTAACTATCCAACTGACACGGAATTTATAACGCTCCCAATTCAAACCAAAACGATAGTTTTACCGATTATAGATTTTTTATAACTTACTTAAAAAACGATTGGACTTTTAAAACGATTGCGTCGCTTTTTCATTTTTATCCAGATTTATATATGATTCATTCAATCTTTTTAGAAAATCCTCTACAAAAAATCCCTTTGCAAAAATATACTTTTTTGACTCAGGAGGTAATATATAAAGTTAAAGATTGCAAAAGGAGATATGTTGTCGATCTAACGTATTTAGATGGAGACAACTATCTTATGCCCTCGCCGGAAAATCCATTATTGCTTGCTCCTTATGAGGAAAAAATGTGGTATTTAAGGCTTCTTTTTAGGATTGTTCAGGAGTATAACGATTTTGATAAGCTCCATATAGGATTTAACATAAATAAAATCTATAATTTGCCGGAATACTCGCCTACTTCATCAAATACTCTTGTGCAGTACATGGGATTTATTAGAAATTTTAACACGTTTAGTTGGGGAGATTTGGAGAGTGAAATAGATTGGTTTTATGACGATAAGGAACAAGAAAATTATTTAAACGTCAATTTAGCTTTAAGTTTTGACATAAATAAAAATATGAAAATAAAAATTAAGGGAGAAAATCTTTTTGATTCTTATATTAAGCAAAATTTTACGGTTATAGATCCAAATTCGTATCAAACGACTAAGATTCCTATTGAGATTTTGGAAAGGAAAATAAGCATAGGTATGGAGTATACGTTTTGATAAGAGCTCTTTTTTTATTGTTTATATTTAATACTAAAATTTTACTATTTGCTAGTGATTATGAAGCGCGGTTGATTCAAAAGGTTTTGAATTTGCTTTTTAATAAGCCCATAAAAGTGTATATAGAAAAAAATGAGATTTTGAACGGGCTGGAAAAAAAACCGGAACTTATAATTGTAAATAGATGTGAAAACGCCGATGTGGTGATTGCTGAAGATTATCCGAAAGAGTGCGGCATAAAGCCGTTTTTTGCTTTAAATTATCGCTCTTTTAATAAAAGCAAATACTCAATTGCGGCGTTTTATTGGCGTTACGGAAGGCCGCAACTCTTTTTTAAAGAAAAAGGGCTTAAGTATTTTCGTTTAAAATTGCCTAAGAAATATCAAAGATATTTGCGATGAGAAAAAGATTTTCATTGGCCGTTTTGATTTTTTTGGCGATTTTTATTGTTGGTGCAATCTATTTTTTAAGAGCCGAATATAAAAATATATCCCAAAATATAAAAGATACATTACTTAAACATCACGTAATGTCTGTAGAGGAGTTAACGGGTAAATTTTTAAAGCAACTGTCTATAGAAGATTTAGAGAATAGATTGAGAAATGACAATGGATTGAGAAAAAAGCTAAATGAGTTTATAACACTTTTAAGCGGATCGAAATATAGACATATTTTTGTCGTCACAAAACGCAAAGATTTTTTTACTATATTACTTGACGGTTCCGATGAGACTTTTGCTGAACCTTTCGAACCTCTAGACAAAAAGAGTTGGGATTTGGTTTACAAAACCGGAAAACCTTTGTTAATCAAAGAGAATGTTAAAGGGGTATGGTACACATATCTAAAGCCTATTTTATATAAAAACAAAACGGTAGCTATGATGAGTATAGATTTTTCCGTAAAAGAGTCATTGTTAATAAACGATATTCTTGGGAAATTTTATCAAGCTTTTGTAAATTTTCAAACACTTGGGTTATTTTTGCTGGCGACTGTTTTGGTATTAGTATATCTAGATAGAAAAAGATTGATTCAACTTGAAAAAGCTTCTGAAAAGATAAGGAAAATCAACGAAAACTTAGAGAAGAGGATTCGCGAAGAGATAAAAAAGAGTAGAGAGAAGGATAAGCAACTTTTAGCGCAATCAAGATTAGCTCAAATGGGCGAGATGATCAATATGATCGCTCATCAATGGAGACAGCCGTTAAACGCTATAAGTAGTGTGACATTAGAGTTAAATCTAAAAGCGGAAATGGATATTTTTACAAAAGAGGATGTTGTTTTTGCAACCAAACAAACTCTAGAGTTAACGAACCATTTAAGTAAAACTATAGAAGATTTTAGAAACTTTTTTAAAAAAAATAGAGAAAAAGAGGAGGTTTTTTTAGACAAGATAGTAGATGATGTTATTCGTATAGTGCGGCATCCTTTGGAGATTAAAGGTGTAAAATTGGAGATTATTCGTAAAAATCCTCTAAAAGTTAAAACTTTTTCGAGTGAATTAAAACAGGTATTGTTAAATTTAATAAAAAATTCTCAAGACGCTTTTGAGGAAAGAGGTGTTGATAAACCATTAATTCAAATTGAGATTGTTGAAAACAAGATTGTAGTTAAAGATAATGCCGGTGGCATACCGTCGGAAATTATAGATAAAATATTTGATCCATATTTTAGTACAAAAAATAAAAATGGTACCGGAATCGGTTTATATATGAGTAAGATAATAGTGGAGAAACATTGTGGAGGAGAGCTGACTGCTGGAAATTGGGAAAAGGGAGCGGTATTTTGTATTAAATTACCAAAAAATTAAAGAATCTTATGGAGAGTATTAGCCGACTCCATCCAATCTTTTAACTCATCCCATCTATCTTCTTCAATAAGTTTTTGAGCCTTTTTTAGTTCTTTTTTAAAAACCTCTAAAGATAAGAGGAGATTTTTTTTGTTCTGTTTAAAAATATCTGTCCACATTGAAGGAGAGCTTTTTGCAAGGCGGCTCATATCTTTAAAACCGCCTGCGGCTAATACCAATATGCTTTTAGGGTCTTCCTGTTTTAAGACGCTATTTGCCAATGCGTAGCTGATAGCGTGTGGAAGATGGCTTATAAAGGCCGCATGTTTATCGTGCTCTTTTGCATCCATATAAACTATCTGCATTCCTATATCTTTAAAAATCTTTTCGGATAATTTTTTCTGTTTTTCTCCACTATCTTCAATATTGCATAAAACAAGTATTTTATCTTTGTACAGTCCTTTAAATGCGGCTTCGGGGCCAAATTTTTCCGTACCTGTCATAGGGTGTGCCGCTACGAAGTTTTTTCTTATCTTTTTAGGAACATTTTTTACAATTTTCTCTTTTGTGCTGCCTAAATCTATAACGGTAGTTTTTTCGTCAATATCGGTAAGAGTGTTTAAAGCTTCTATAATGCCTTCTACGGGAATAGCCAAAAATATTACGTCACATTTTTTTATCTTATCAAAGTCAACTGTTTTATCTACTAGACCTAGTTTTAAAGCCTCTTTTTTATGTTCTTCATTTTTATCATATCCTAAAACTTTCTCTACATAATCTAACTCTTTTAGCTCTAAAGCCAACGAACCACCCATAAGTCCTAAACCAACTATTCCAGCAGTCATGGTAACCCTTAAAAACAAAATTAGAAGATATTATTATAACTAGCCTCGCTTTTAATCAAGATTAATCAAAATATTGGTAAACTAAGGCCTTAAATAAATCTAGTTAAACCTAAGGCAAATTAATGAAAAAAAGTGTTTGGTTTTTATTGTTATTGTCCACTTTGCTTTTGCAAGCTAAAAATATAAAAGAGATTAAATTTGAAGGATTGATTCATCTATCGCCAAACATCGCAGAAGAGATGATAGGACTCCACCCAGGCAGCGAACTAGATATTGACAAAATTGATAAAGCTATAAAAAAGCTTTATAAACTAAACTATTTTAAAGATATTTGGGTAACGGAAGAGGACGGAGTTTTAACTTTTCATTTTGTTGAAAAGCCTATGATTTCAAAAATAGACGTTACGGGATATTTGGAGAGTAAAAAAGAGGAGCTTCCTCAGATTTTAGGTATTAAAAAGGGCGATATTTATGATGAGCAGAAGATAGAAGAGGCTAAACTTAAAATCATACAAAAAGCGAGAGAAGAAGGTTATTATGATACCGTAGTCGAGGTAGAGACAAAAACTTTGCCAAACGGAAGCATAGAGGTCGATTTTTTAGTAAACAAGGGTGAAAATATTATTATAAGAAAATTAGAAGTTTGCGGTTTAAAAGCATTTGATAAAGATGAGATAGAAGATATCGTAGCAAATAAAGAGCGTGATTTTTTGGGCTGGATGTGGGGATTTGACGATGGCAAGTTGAAAATGGATCAGTTAGAGTATGACAGCGCTAGGATCAAAGACCTATATATGAGAGAGGGATATCTGGATGCTAAAGTCAGCAATCCATTTTTAAGAGTGGATTTTAACACTTATAACGCTAAACTTCTTTATCACGTTAAAGAGGGAAAACCTTATATCGTAGAAGATATAAAAATATTTTTAACCGAACCGGTTA
>JALWIX010000053.1 GCA_027082175.1 Campylobacterales bacterium | reverse complement strand
AAAATCTTGTAGCTCTTTGTTGGAGTCGAGATCCAAAATCTTTGTTACGTCTGTCAAAAATACGGAATGATCGTTGATAGCGTTTAATATCTTGGTATATGGGGTATCAAACTCTTTTGAGAGAATGTTAAAACCTGTTTTAGAGTGCTCTATGGAGTCTATTATCTGTTTTCCTAATGCTTCGGCTAAAGTTCTAACTTGATTTAGGTCTTCGCTTATACTCTCTATCTCTTTAGATAAGTTTCTAGTGTTGTCTTCTTGTTTTTTAGTTAAATCGACCTGTTTTTTTATCAAATCTGTAACTGAGTTGCTGTTGTCTTTTATCTTTTTAAATATTTTAGCGACGTTTGAGGAGCCTTCCGCGCTGTCTTCAACTATGCTTTTTGCGTGATTTACGACTTTTGAGGTGTTGTCCATCTCATCCATAACCGAAACGGTTACGTCTCTGATCTCTCCGGCGCTTTTTGAAGTCTTTTCGGCTAGTTTTCTAACTTCGTCCGCAACTACGGCAAAACCTCTTCCCACTTCTCCTGCGCGCGCGGCTTCTATAGCTGCGTTTAGGGCAAGTAAGTTTGTCTGTTCTGTTATCTCTAAAATAACGTTTAAAACGTGATCGATACCGCTAATCCTTCTTTTTAGTTCCTCGGTGGTTTTTGTTAGATTGTCCATCGCTTTGACCGATTCGATGATATCTTTATTGGTTTTTTCTAAAGTCTCCTCGCCCTCTTCTATGTAGTCGTTGGTGACTTTTTGCGCCTCTTCCACTTTGCTTATGGATTCAAGTAACTCTTCGGCGTATTTTAAGTTTTCGTCACTTTTTAGGGTAACGTTATCAAGCCCGTCTTTAAGCTCAATAAATCTGTTTTTAAATCTAAAAATACCTGTTTGAACTATAGCGCCGTTGAAAGTTGCTTGAGCGATTTCCGGTGCGGCTTCCATCCACTCTCTAGCTAGACGAGACTTTGTCTCTTCAATATTGTTTTCTAATTCTTCTATCTTTTTGGCGTACTCTTTGCACTCTTCTTTTGCTTCGAATTCGTTTTGATTTTTTTTACCCATAGTTTACTCCTTTTATTTTCTTGCGGCAAATATTTTTTCCATTTTCTCTTTTAAAACTTCAGCGGGGAAAGGCTTAACTATATAATTATTGACTCCCGCTTTTATAGCCATTATGACGTTTTCTTTTTTCGCTTCGGCAGTGACCATCAATATAGGTAGGTGTTTAAGATTTGGATCTTTTCTTATCTCTTGCACCATTTCTAGGCCTGTCATATTAGGCATATTCCAGTCGGTTACAACAAAGTCGTATTTTCCGTTTCTTAGTTTCTGCAGCCCGGCTAGTCCGTCTTCGGCTTCATCTATATTTTTATATCCAAGCTGATTTAGAAGATTTTTTATGATTCTTCTCATTGTGGCCATATCGTCAACAACTAAAATCTTTATATTTCTATCAGGCAACGCCATTTTTCCTCCCTATTTTTTAATAGCATACTGATGCACAATATGCAGCAGATCTTTTGTGTCGAATTTTACTAAATGAGCATCGGCTTTGACAAGTTTCGTTTTATCGACGGTAGCTTTGTCAGAAAGGGATGTGTTTATAACGATAGGTATTTTAGAAAAGACTGGATGCTCTTTAACTTTTTTTGTGAATGTCAAACCATCCATTCCCGGCATCTCTATATCGCTGATGATTAGTTGTATCTCGTCAGTTATATCTACGCCTTTGGCTTTTGCTTCTTGTTCCATATCCTCAAGAAACTTAAGACCTTCTAGACCGCTTTGCACTTCATACACTTTATGACCGTCGCTTTCTAAAATATTTCTGATGATTTTTCTAGCTACCGGGCTATCGTCCAAAATTAAAATTTTATATTTGTTTGATGAGAAAGATTCGTCTTGAGTCTCATCCACTCTAAATACTTTAATCATTCCCAATTCATCCAAAATACCTTCAAAATCAAGAAGCAAAAGAAGCTCTCCGTCTTCAACTTCTATAACTCCCACCACTTTGCCCCCAAGTTTTTCGTCTATACTTGCAGGCGGCTTGTTTATGTCTGTCCACTTGATCCTTCTTATACGTTTTGCTTCATGGATCACGATACCTATAATTTCTCTTAAAAACTCCATTACTATAACGTATTTCCCGCTTTTATCCTCAGGCTCGTTTAGTTTCATCCATTTGGCTAGATTTACTATCGGGACAACGTCGTCTCTTATTTTTGAAACGCCTTCCACTTCCGGAGGTAGTCCGGGAGTTTTAAAAATACTTTCAGGTTTTTGAATAACCTCTTTTACTTTTGCCACGTTTACCCCTAGTATCCATTCGTAAACCGTGCCGTCATCAAGCTTTTCAAACATTCTAAAATCTATAATCTCAAGTTCATTAGCCCCGGTCTCAAGGATTTTCGGCAACATCTCTTTACTATTCATTTTAGCCCTTTTTATGTCTCTTCTGAATTTTTTTCTTCATTTGAAAAAAGCTTATCGATATCTAATAATATAAGAAGTCTCTTTTCGCCGCTCTCCTCATCTTTAGCCATTACAACTCCGGTGATGTATTTGGAGTCGATTCCTATAGCGTTTATAGGCGCAGGTTGTATCTCGTTGAGTTCTATGGTGTTTGCTCCCTCAATCTCATCTACCATTAAACCTATATTGCCCAACTCAGAATCGATAACTAAAATAAATTTTTGCTCTTCTTGCTTTTCCTCTGACAAGTCCAACATCTTTTTTAAATCAACCACCGGAACGATGTTTCCTCTTAGATTGATAACGCCTAAGATAAATTTTTCTGTTTTAGGCACAGGAGTTATGTCTAGTTTTTTGGTTATTTTAACTATTTTTTTTATATCTATACCTATTAGTTCTTCGTTTAATTTAAATGAGATAACCCTCTCGTCATTTTTTGAGTATTCGTTAGAATACTCTTTGATACCAAGCACTTCCATTTCAGCCATTATATAACTCCTGTTAATTCGCTTTTTTTATCGTTTATCAACGAGTTGATATCAAGTATTAACACCACTTTTCCGTCTCCGGTTATAGTGGCGCCCGCTATACCGTGAACGTCGCTTAGCAATTTGCCAAGAGGCTTGATCACTATCTCCTCTTCTCCGTATAGGTCGTTTACCGCTATGGCTATACTCTTTTCCCCTACGTTGATGATTATAACAAACTTCTCTTCTCCCTCTTTTTCTAATTCAAAAAGTTCGTTTAGGCTAAAAAGAAGATAAACTTTGTCTCTTAACATTAAAGATTTGTAGTGACCCACGTCTTTTATGTCGTTTGGGTTGTATTGGATGATTTCGGCTACGCTGAAGATAGGTATGGCGAATACTCTATCGTTAGAGCCAACCATCAAAGTTCTTATTATGGCGACCGTTAAAGGTAGCTTCATTGTTATTTTGGTGCCTTTGCCAGGCTCGCTATCAATCTCTATAGTTCCTCTAAGCGAGTTTATGGTAGAGGCCACAACGTCCATTCCAACGCCTCTTCCCGAAACGTCGCTAATCTGCTCTGCGGTTGAAAAGCCCGGTAAAAATATCAGCTCATATATCTCTTTATCACTCATATTTTCGGCTTGTTCCGGTTTTATCAAACCTTTTTCTATCGCTTTTTTCTTTATAACTTCCGGATTAATGCCTTTGCCGTCGTCTTCTATAGAGACGATTATTCTGTCGCCTTCTTGGAAAGCCGCTAACTTTATGGTGCCTGTTTCGTTTTTCCCGGAAGCTCTTCTTACGTCCGGCGTCTCTATACCGTGATCTATGGAGTTTCTTACAAGATGGATAAGAGGGTCTTCAAGTTTATTTAAAATTGATCTATCAATCTCCGTATCCTCGCCTTCAAGCTCTAGATTTATTTTTTTACCCAATTTTTTTGCCAAGTCTCTAACGATTCTAGGAAATTTGCTAAAAATTTTCTTAACCGGTTGCATTCTTAGCTTCATAACAGCCTCTTGCAGATCGCTTACCGATCTACTCATTCCGGCTATCGCTTCGTTTAGCTCTTCGGCGACTTCCGATTCTTTATCGATATTGGAAAATCTTGAAGCTAGTTTTACTATGCGGTTTCTATCTAAAACCAGCTCTCCTACCAAATTCATTAACACTTCAACTCTATCGATATCGACTCTTATGGTTTCTGTTTCCTCTTTTTTTAAGCTCTTTTTAGGTTTTTGGCTCTCTTTTTCTGGCTCGTTCTCTTTTTTTTGTTTGTTTTCGTTTTCTTTTGAGTTGTTGTTTTTTACCGCGTTTTCTTTTTCATCGGTTTGTTTTTCAGGCTCACTCTCGCGCTCTTTTTTTCTTACTTCCACAATTAAGTCTTCAACATCTTTGCCCTCTTCTATAAGTTTGTCAATTTTTTCTATGAGGGTCATATCTCTTTCTTCCGGAGGCAGCAAAATCAATTCGTCTAAAATCTCTTTAAAATTCATATTTGGATATTTTTTTATTATATCTTGTATAGCTGGATCAACGTCCTCTTTAAATACAATCTCAAGTTCATTTTCTGAATCTTCGTTTTTACTCTCTTCGCCGTTTTGCGTTAAAGACTCCTCGTTTGTCATATCGCTATTTTGCTCATTTGAAGATATCTCTTTTCCTTCCAATAGTTGATCAAGTTTGTTCAAAATATCGGCTATATCTTCTTTGTCCGGAATTTCATGCTCTTCTTTTAACATTCCAATGGCGTTTTTTAGAGTATCTATGCCCTCTAAAATAATATCCATTTTATCGGAATCCAAGCTCATTTCGTCATTTCTGAATTTATCAAAAATACTTTCTATTTTATGAGCGAGCTCTATAATGGATTCCAGACCTAAAAAGCCGGCTCCACCCTTTAGAGTATGCATTCCTCTGAAGATTTTGTTTAAAAGCTCTTTATCGGAGGGATCGTTTTCTAACTCCACTAGTTCTTGATCTAGGTTTTCTAAAATCTCTTCCGCTTCAAGCATAAATTCGTCAAAAATTTCTCTCATGTCATCATTAAATTCAAGTTTCATGACTTATCCTTACAATCCGTAACTTTTTAATATATCGTCTATATGTTCCTGTTCAACTTCATTTTCCCAAGCAAACTCTTTTAACTCTTTTCCGGCTATTACCGGACCGTGAGTTTTATCTGCCTGCAATAAAAACTCCTCCACTTTTTTTAATCTTTGCGAAATGATATCTTGAAACTGAAATGAAACTAGAGACTTTTCTAGATTTTCGCGTAGCTCTTTAATAAGGGAATCGTTAGTCTGTAAACTTTCTAACTGTTTTAAGAGTTCTAAAGATTCGTTTATATAGTTTAAAATATTTTTTGTCGCCTCTTCGCTCTCTATCCTGGATTTCTCCAGATGCTTATATGCTATCTCGTAATCTTTGTTTTTAAACATTTCAGCTCTTCCTTTTAGCTTTTTTTTTATAAAAACGCTTATTCGGTATTATCGTATAATTAATTTTAATTTAAAATTAAAGTTAATCAAAACCATATAAAATTATGCAAAAAAAACATAAATAAAATTGATTTCTCTATCTTTTATAGTTGTATTATCGGCAATTTAATAAAATTTTTAGCTTAATTTCTATGTTAATTAGATAAAATATTTCAAACTATAAAGTAGTTTTTGAAGGATATCAGTTGGAAGAGAAACAAAAAAGCGACATAAAAGGAATCAAAAAGGCCGCAATATTTCTATCCGCGCTTCCAGAAGAGAAAAGCGTAAAGATTTTTAAACACTTAAAAGAGCATGAGATTGAAAGGCTAGTAAAGGCGCTTTTAACGGTAGAGACGCCTACTAAAGAGCAACTAAAAGCCGTTTTGGATGAAGCTTACGAGTATCTAAGACAGGTTTCGCCAGTTAAACTAGCCCCTGATCATTTAAAGAAAATTTTAGAGCAGGCTTTGCCTCCGGATGTGTTAGAGAGGCTACTTGAAGAGACTTTTAGTTCTCAAGAGGGCAAGCAGATATTTAAAGAGCTTGAGAAACTTGACTCTAAAGCTATCGCAAATATCATAAAAAACGAGCATCCCCAAGTTATAGCATTGATTCTTTCGCAAATCAAACCTTCAAAGGCAGCCGAAATTTTACAGTTTATTCCCAAAAGAATGGGCGTAACAAACGTGCAAGAAGAAGTTATTCAGAGGATAGCTTCTATTGAAAAGATTTCAAACCAGACTCTAAAAGTTGTAGCGAATACCTTAGAAGAGGAATTGTCATCGATGGGAGCCGGAAAAGAAGAGGCATTAAGCGGGATTGATATAGCCGCGGAGATTGTAAACGCGCTGCCGAAAGAGACGCAACAGGAGATATTGGACGATATTAAAAAAGAAGATGAGATACTTGCCAATAATATCGAAGAGAGAATGTTCAAGTTTGAAGATATTATTAAGCTTGATAATAAAGCAATCATCGAAATACTTAAAAATGTTGATAAAAATGTTTTACTTGTCGCTTTAAAAGGAGCCTCTGAAGAGATTTTAAATAAATTTTTAGCAAATATGTCTAAACGAGCCGCTGAGATGTTTGTAGAAGACATGGAAGTTTTGGGACCTATGAAAAAGAGTGAGGTAGAGAAAGCTCAAAAGAAAATTATCGAAGAGATAAAAGCGCTTATAAATAAAGGCGTTATAGATTATGGAAGCGGAGAGGAGTACGTATAGATTTTAAACTTACAATATTAAAAGAAAGTTTTGTAAAATAAGATTTTACGAAGGCTAGCGGAAATTTTTTTATAAATTAGCGCTTGGAAAATTTTTTAAAAACAAAAACAGATATTTTTATTTTTTGAGACTTTTTAAAAATATTAGAGTTAAAATTTAAAATTCTTCAAGCAATTTTTAATTTTTATGGGTCTTTTTTATGCTAAATAATCCGTAATTTTTTATAGTATTCGTTTTTTTTAAGAAAAAATGTGAAAAAAATGTGAAAATTATTGCAAAAACCCTAATTTATCGCTATAATATTTTTAATTTTTATAAAAATCGCAAGGGAACGGATGTCTGAACAAGATTTCTTATCTCAAGATGAAATAGACGCGCTCTTAGGAAATGATACTGAGGAAACAACCGAAGAAAAGAGTGACGAATATCCTTTTGATTTTAGCGAGATAGAGAGTATAAAAAAAGGCGGACTGCCTGGATTAGAGATCATTTATGAAAGATGGGTCAAATCATTTAGGGAAGAGATAAGAAAAATTATGCCAAAAATCAATATGGTGTCTAAAGAAAATATTTATGTAACAAGATTTAATACTTTTATGTCAAAAATCCCGCTGCCATCAAGCTATACTACAATAACTATGAAACCTTTAAAAGAGAGCGCGCTTTTTGTTGTTGATTCAAGACTTGTTTTTACGATTGTAAGCGTTCTGTTTGGCGGTCCGGCTAAACCTTTTAAGGTTGAAGGAAGAGAATTTACCAAACTTGAAGTGCAAATCATAGGGGATTTTATAGATATTGCTCTTAAAACTTTTCAAGATGTTTGGCAAAACTTTTATCCTATTAGCGTTGAGAAAAAATCGTTAGAATTAAACCCTTCTCTTGCGAGGATAACTTCCGGTAACGAAAAGGTGGTCGTTGTCGAATGTAACGTAGAGGTCGATGGATACGAAGCTCCAGTATTTTTCTGTTTTCCGCATGGTATGTTTATCCCGATAAAGGATATTATATATACGGAGTTTATAGGAGAAGAAAATAGTGATTGGGAAGAGAGGTTAAAAAATAGACTGAATCTATTGAAAGTAAATGTTACGCTAGAGTTAGGTAAAGAGCAGTTTTTTTTAAAAGAGATATTGAATTGGAGAGTAGGCGACGAGCTTATCTTGAATATAGACAAAGATAAAGATTTGTTTCTTTTGGTGGAAAAAGTTCCAAAGTTTAAATGCAAATTGGGTAAAGTTAAAGATAAATATGCCGCTTTAATAAAAGAGTCTGAAATAAAGGCCGAAAATGAGTGAAGAGATAAAAAACGAAGATAATCAACAAGAGAGTGTGGATCAAGAGGATTTAGCAGCTCAGTGGGCTGAACAGACCGCATCTGAAGAGGAGTCTCAAGAGAGTGTGGATCAAGAGGATTTAGCAGCTCAGTGGGAAGCTGAAGCTATGTCTGAAGAGGATGAGAAAAGTCCCGTGGAAGAGAGTTTGCCATCTTTTGATAATTATGAAAAAAGCGAAAGCTCCAAACTCTCTTTATTAATGGATATACCATTGGAAGTAACGGTTGAGATAGGATCAACCGAAATACCTATAGAAGAGATATTAAAACTAAACCCTAATAGTATAATAGAACTTGATAAACTTATAAGCGAGCCGGTTGATTTAAAAGTTAATGGAAAATTGATCGCAAAAGGCGAGCTTTATACCGTAAAAAATAATTTTGGGATTAAAATAACAAATATTATAACTCCTGAAGATAGAATGAAAATTTTAGACGAGGAATAGATATGGCGTTAAATCTTCAATCGATATATGTTCTAGCTAGCGGAAGTTCCAGAGCTATGGAACAGTTGGATACTATAAGCAATAATTTGGCAAATGTAAATACTTCTGGCTTTAAGAAACTGTTGTTAAAAGAGATGAGTCAAAGAATAGAAAAAAACGGAGGAGACTCAAACCATCTATTTGTTTTTCCTAGATTTGAAGAAACGCCGGTTGTGGATATTCAAGGCTCTTTAAAAATAAGCGATAATCCTTTGGACTTTGCGATAGAGGGTAAAGGGTTTTTCGTTATTGAATCAAAAGGAGGGCAGTATCTAACTAGAAACGGACACTTTTTTATAGATAGTGAAGGGTATTTGGTAGATTCAAAAGGAAATTACGTATTAGACAGTAATGATAAAAAAATATTTTTGGATCATAAAAAGAGTGTAAGCGTGGGAGAGGATGGAGTTATTTATCAAGAACAACAAGAGATTGCTAAATTAAAAATTGTCGCTAATGATAAAATAGAAGCTGTAGGAGACAATTATTATAAAGGGATCGGCAATGAAATAGAAGCCGAGTATAAAATTTTGCAAGGATATATAGAGAGCTCAAATGTCAATCCTATAAAAGAGATGACGGAAATGATCACAACGCAAAGAAGATTTGACATATACGGCAACTTAATAAAATCTTTAGATATGTTAGAACAAAAGAGCAACGAAATTGGAAAAGCGTAAGAGATTAAAATAGATCGATAATCGAAAGGATGAGATATGTTTAGAGCATTATGGACGTCGGCTTCCGGTATGCAAGCCCAACAGACAAATCTTGACGTAGTATCCAACAATATAGCAAACGTAAATACGGTGGGTTTTAAACAAAGTAGAGCCAATTTTGAAGATTTGATTTATCAAACTATTAAAGACCCAGGAGTTAGGAGTTCGGATGAAAATATAGTGCCTTCGGGAATACAAGTAGGTTTAGGCGTTAAGCTCTCAGACGTTAGTAAAATTTTTTCTCAAGGAAGTTTAAAACAGACCGAAAGAGAGCTAGATGTGGCTATTGAAGGTGCTGGTTTTTTCAAAATCGATCTTCCAGGCGGTGGAGAGGCGTATACGAGAGCGGGCAATTTTCAGTTGGATAATGAAGGATATTTGGTTACTCCAGAAGGTTATAAAGTTTCGCCGAATATTCAGGTTAACGCTCCGGAGACACTTATAAGTATAGCTATAAGTCCTAACGGTAAAGTCACTGCGGTTAGAAATGAGGGTGGCGTTCAAACTACCGAAGAACTTACTGATATTAAGCTCTATAGATTTATAAATCCCACAGGACTAAAAGCGTTAGGTCAAAATCTTTTTGTTCCTACAATCGCCTCTGGTGAAGCGATAGAAGGCAATCCTAACAGTGACGGTTTTGGCAAACTTGCTCAAGGCTTTTTGGAGAGTTCTAACGTTAATATAGTTGACGAGATGGTTAATCTAATCGTAGCTCAGCGAGCTTACGAGATCAACTCTAAAGGCATAACGACTGCAGATGAAATGCTCAGAACTGTTTCAACTCTCAAAGCTTAAAGATAAAAGAGCGCTTATAGTAGCGCTCTTTTACGCTTTTGTCTTTACAAATATATTAGAGGCTAAAATCACAATAGAGCTTTACCCTTTCGTAAATTTGAAAAAAGAGAAAGTATATATAAAAGATATCGCCAATGTTACAGGCAAAGATAAAAAAAATAGATTAGAAAAATTTATAGAAGATATATATGTAACTAAAATAGACGCAGGCATAAAAAAAATTGACAAAGACGAGGTTTTAAAAAGTTTAAAAAAAAATTATATCGATATAAAAAATATAGAGGTAATTGGACCAGATAGAGTTATAGTTCAAAGAGAAACCATTAGATTGACGCAACTTCAAATCTTAAAAGATATAGAGAGTTTTTTAAAAAAAAGATATAAAGATACTATAGAAATAGTATCTATTTCAATTAACAAAAAAGAGATAATTTTACCATACGGGAAAATAGAAAAAAAGATCAAAATTAGATCGAAAACGACAAACAATATCTATTTAAAATATGATATTTTTATAGACGGCGAAAAGAGAATATCTTTGCCGGTAACCGTAAAGGTTAAATATTTTTTAATGATTCCATATGCTAAGAGAGATATACCTAAAGGCAAAAAGATAGAGCCTGACGATGTTTATCTTAAAAAAACGACGGTAACAAATATCTTACGCAATACATTTAAGTTAGAAGATGTTATAGGAAAAGTGGCTAAAAGGAATATAAAAAAAGATAGTATAATAAAAGACTATCTTTTATCTCCAGATTATATGGTTTTAAAGGGTAAAAGCGTAAAAATTTTATACTCTAATGGTTTTATAAACATAGAGTTGATGGGATTGGCTCTTGAAAATGGCAGTAAAGGAGATATTATAAAAGTTAAAAACATCTCTTCTAACAAGGTGATTAAATGCAAAGTTGTCGCTCCTTTTGTCGTAAAATATACAAAATAGCATCAGTCCTTTTTGCTTTTTTTTTCATAAGCGGTTGCGCTAACAAAAAAAGCGTGGTCAATTACCCTATAAAGGAGTCTCCTCCAAAAATAGCTCAATCCGAAAGCGCAAACGCTCCGGGCTCGTTGTACAGTGGCTACGACAATCTTTTTAGCGACGACAAGGCTCATAATGTCGGAGATATAGTTACTATTAGAGTCATGGAAAATATTTCGGGACAAGGAAGCGCAAATACTCAAGCCAATAGAGCAAATAATATGACTCTTGATTTTCCTTCTGCTACAATTATGGATAAAAGGGTGCCCGATAAAACTACGGTTTTTGGACTAAACCAATCTTCCTCAAATAGTTTTTCAGGGTCAGGAGACACTAGAAGAAAAGCCAGCCTTGTAGCGACTATTTCTGCAAGAGTGGTAAAAGTATATCGTAACGGCAATCTATATATAAGCGGGAAAAAATATATAAAAATCAATGACGACGTACAGGTGTTAAAGATTTCCGGCATTGTAAAACCAAATGATATAACTCAAGATAATTACGTTGATTCATCAAAGATTTCAGATATGTATGTGGAGTATAACGGCGAGGGGTTTATGGCAGACAACCAAAGTCCGGGATGGCTAGCTAAATTTTTAATGAAAATTTGGCCTTTTTAATCGATTTTGCGATAGATTTTGTTTTGGTAGTCTTTAGAGTAAGATTAAGATTTTTTAAAAATTTTTATAGCCATAAAAAGGGGTTATAAGTTGTGCTGTATAGGTTTTGGTAAATCGGGGTTAAATATAGTGACAACTGTAATTTTTTCTATGTTAATTGTTACTATAGGCGAAAAGGATAAATATGTTTAAAAAGTTTATTTTTGCTCTATTTTTCCCGTTTTTATTGTTGGCGAATGAGATAAAAATCGGCGACGAAGTAAACGTTGTGGGCGTTAGAACAAACTATTTGACCGGATACGGAATAGTTGTAGGGCTTAATAAGAGCGGCGACGGCACCACTACAAAATTTACTCTTTTAAGTATTGCCAATATGCTTAAAAAGATGGGGATATACATTGATCCAAAGGACGTGAAAACAAAAAATGCCGCCGCCGTTATAGTAACGGCAAATATGCCGCCTTTTGCGAAGAGCGGCATGACTTTTGACGTTACCGTATCCTCTTTGGGCGACGCTAAGGATATAGGCAACGGAGTTTTGATAAGGACTCCTCTTTATGGGCCTGATAAAAAGATTTACGCATTTGCGCAAGGTCCCGTTTCCACCGGTGGAGGATATAGCGAATCTAACAAAGGGGGAAAAGTGCAAAAAAATTTTACGACTACCGGAGTCGTTATGAATGGCGGAATAATCGAGCGGGATTTACCTTTTGATTTTGATAAGCTTAAAAATCTAACGCTAACATTGAAACATCCGGATTTCGCTAAGGCTAGAGAGATTGTAAAAGTTATCAACGACGCTTTTGGAAAAAATTTGGCATCCGCCGTAGATTCGGCTACGATAAAAGTAAATTTTCCACAAGATATAAAAAAAGTAGATTTTGTGGCAAAAGTTTTAAATCTTAAAATAAAACGATACAACGAACCTACCATAGTTATATATGAAAGAACGGGCACTGTTATAATGAGCGGAGATATTAAGATAGATACGCCGGTTTACGTCTCACATGGAAATATTTATGTCTCTATTCAAAAAGAACCGATTATTTCTCAGCCGCAATCTTTATCTGGAGGAGAGACCGTAGAGACTCAAAAAGTAACCACGCAAATAACTGAAGAGAAAGGTAGAATCTTCGCTTTAGATTCTCCTTCGCTTAAAGATTTGGTTAAAGCTTTAAATGAATTAGGCATATCGCCTAGAGACCTAATAGCGATTATACAAGCTATAAAAAATGCCGGGAAGCTCCACGCAAAAATAGTAGTAATGTAAATTTTGTAAAATAGGCGGTATAATAAAAATCAAAGATTTATTATTTTAACGCAGTTTTTGTATTTTGTTTAACTAAAGGATAAGGTATGATAAAAACAGATATAAAAACCTATTGGGATATCAAAAATCTATCAAGCATAAAAAGCATTGATGAAGCGGCGAAGGCTTTTGAGACGGAATTTGTTCATATTTTTTTAAAAGAGGTTAGAAAAGAGCTAAATAAAGGGATGTTAAGTTCGTCTTTTTCATCAAAAATGTATCTCGATATGTTTGATATGCAGATGGCTAAAACTATAGGCGATAGCGATAAGTTAGGAATAAAAGAGTATTTTTTAGAAGCTATAAAAACTTATGAGAAAAATAGTAAATAATTAACCAGAGGGAATATGTCAGAAGCGTTAACACTTTTTTTCAACAAAGTTCATGAACACTCAGATGCAATTATTGTTGTATTGATTTTGGCTATTTTAGCCTCAATGGTTTTACCTATACCCACTTTTTTACTCGATATATTATTAACTACCAGCATTACTTTATCTTTGATTATCTTAATGACCACCGTATACATAGGGAATCCTTTACAAATATCATCTTTTCCTTCTTTATTGCTTTTAGCGACTCTATTTAGATTGTCTTTAAATGTCGCCACTACAAGAACTATACTTTTACACGGTCATGAAGGGCCTAATGCCGCAGGAAAAGTTATTGAGAGTTTCGGGCAGTTTGTTGTGGGAGGAAATTATGTAGTGGGAATAATTGTTTTTATTGTTTTGGTTACTATAAACTTTATAGTTATAACAAAGGGAACAGAGAGAATTTCTGAGGTAGGGGCGAGATTCACACTTGATGCGATGCCGGGAAAACAGATGGCCATAGACGCTGATTTAAATGCCGGTATTATCGATGAGCAAGAAGCGAAAAAAAGAAGAGAAGAGATTGCAAAAGAGGCCGATTTTTACGGAGCAATGGATGGAGCTAGTAAATTTATAAGAGGGGATGCCATTGCGGGTATTATAATAACAATTATAAATATTGTCGGAGGTATTGCAATAGGGGTTTTACAACATAAAATGGATGTTGCGACGGCTGCCGCAAATTTTACTTTATTGACGGTCGGGGACGGTTTAGTAAGTCAGATCCCTGCGCTTATTACATCAACGGCCGCTGGATTGATGGTAACAAGAGCCGTTTCGCAAGCAAATTTGGGTAAAGAGATTTTTAGTCAACTCGTAAGTTATCCCAAAGCCCTATTTATGGCATCTTTTGCTTTGATAGCTATGGGGATTGTACCTGGTATGCCTTTTATTCCATTTTTAATTTTAGCTATTATGATCGCTTTAGTTGGTTATATGATGCAGCTAGATATGCAAAATAGAGAAAAAATGGAAGCGGAAAAGAAAGCTCAAGAGATTATAAAAGAGACTAAAGAGCCTGAAACTACGGAAGAGTTGATCTCTCAACCTGAAACTATTACCTTAGAAATCGGCTACTCTTTAATACCTTTTGTTGATGAGAGTCAGCATGGGGAGATTATTAAAAGGATAAAATCGTTAAGAAAACAGTTAAGCAAAGAGCTTGGACTAATAATACCGCTTATTCATATTAAAGATAATTTAGAGTTAAAACCGGGAGATTATAGAATATTGATAAAGGATATAGAGATAGCAAAAGGAGAAGTTGAAACCGGAAAAGTTTTGGCCATAGATACGGGCTCAACAAAAGGCCCTATAGAAGGTAAAGAGACAAAAGAGCCCACTTTTGGTCTCAAGGCTTATTGGATAGATGAAAGTTTAAAAGATAAAGCTAAAATGTTAGGATATACTGTAGTAGATATTCCAACTGTCGTCATAACGCATCTATCTGAGACAATCAAGTCGCATGCATACGAGATTTTGGGAAGAAGTGAGACAAAAGAGCTGGTAGAAGCTTTGGCTAAAAGATATCCTATAGTAAAGGAGATAGTTCCAGAACAAGTATCTTACTCAATACTTCATAGAGTTTTGCAAAATTTACTTCGAGAAAATATACCTATAAAGGATCTCTTATCTATTATAGAATCATTATCCGATAATGTTAACAAAACTACCGATCCAGATATTTTAACTGAGCTGGTTAGACAATCTTTGTCGAGATTGATAACCTCTTTATACGCAAAAGATGGTAAGTTGTATGCTTTAACGTTAGGGACAAAACTTGAAAATTATATAATAGAGAAGATAAAAGAGTTTGAAGGTTCTATTCCTCCTCTAGACCCTTTTGTTATGCAGGAGATTGTTAAACAGATTTCAGGATATCTTGAAAAGTTTGTTTTGCAACAATCTACTCCGGTACTTTTGACTTCCGCCAGTGTAAGAAGATTTGTAAAAAAGATAATAGAACCCTATTTTAATAATGTAGCGGTTTTATCATACCAGGAGATAGAACCAAATATAAAACTAAATATAATAGGTAAGGTTGAGGTTAATGAAAATAAATAAGTATGAAGGATATGACCTTGACGCTTTAATAGAAGAAGCAAAAAGAGAGTTGGGAAATGATTTAAAGATTTTAAGTTATGAAGTAGAGGAGGAAAAGAGTATTTTTCCTTTTAAAAAGAGAAAAAAATATGTGCTGTTTGTTGAAGTGCCCACTCCAGAAGAGGGATTTTTAGAGATGTTGGCTAAAGAGGAGAAAAATGAAGAGATAGATAGATTTTTAGCCAAAATTGAAGCTATGATTGATAAAAAGATAGCTTCACTTAAAACTTCTCAACCCGAAGTTTTTCCCACCCCTCCCCATAATGAACAGGTTGTCGTTCCAACTAAAGAGTTTGAAGAGTTTACAGGAGACGCATTGGAGCTTATTAATACTCTTTTAAAAAAAGAGGTGGAGCCGAAAATTGCTAAAATGTTAGTAAGAGAAGCTTGCGGTTTGGATATAGATACAAACAAGTTAGATCTAAACACCACATTTTTTAAAGAAGCTATTATAAAGGGAGTACAGAAAAAGATAAAATTTACAGGTCCATTAAAAATTCAAAAAGGGGGTTTAAAGATAAAAGCTTTTGTCGGCCCTACCGGCGTGGGAAAAACTACAAATCTATTTAAAATCGCCTCCGAACTTGTAATAAATCAAAATCTAAAAGTTGCGGTTATAAGTATCGATACTTTTAAAGTGGGAGCAATACAGCAAGCTAGAGCGTATGCTAATATACTTAATATTCCTTTTTTTGCGGTTACCGACTCAAAAAATTTACGAAAAACGCTTTCAAATATGTCAAATATCGATATAGTTTTAATAGATACGGTTGGAAGAAGCCATTACGATTATTGGAGATTGGGCGAGATGAAAGAGATTTTAGGTGGAGGAAACGAGCTTATCGATATATCTTTGGTTATTAGTTGCAACTATAAAAATAGCGAAGCCGCGGAAATAGTAAATAGGTATAGAACGTTTTTTCCTATAAATTCGATATTTTTTACTAAAATTGACGAGACTTATAAACCCGGAATCCTTTTAAATCTCCCAATCAAGATGGATATACCCGTATCGTTTATTAGCACGGGACAAAGAGTTCCTGAAGATATAAAGCTTTTAAATCCTGAAAGAGTAGCAAACTATATATTAGGTGAGTGATGGAAGATCAAGCTAAAGGTTTAAGGGAACTAGTAAAAAAAGAGAGAAATGCTAAAAATAGCAAATTTATAACTGTCGCTAGTGGGAAAGGAGGAGTTGGGAAGACCAACTTTAGCGTTAATTTCGCTTTTACTATGGCAAATTATTTTAACAAGCGAGTTTTGCTTATAGATGCCGATATTGGTATGGCTAATATACACATACTTTTAAATAGCGATCCATCAAAAAACCTTAAAAATCTTTTTAACGGGGAGAGTATTGAGAATCTGATTTTGAATATAGAAGGAATAGATACTATTTTGGGTTTTTCAGGGATAGACTCTTTGGATGACATGGATGAGATGTCCGTATCTATGTTAATAAACTCTTTAGAGAGTATATCTTATCGCTACGATTATGTTATCATCGATACCGGCGCCGGCATCGATGAAAAAATAGCCTCTTTTTTAAGAGCCTCAAACAAAGCTTATATCATTACAACCCCGGAGCCTACAGCTTTAATGGACGCATATGCATTGATTAAGTCAATTTATAACATTTATGGCTATAATAACTTTAAGACTGTTATTAATATGTCAAAAAATAGAGAAGAGGCTGTTGATGTATTTAATAAGTTGAGTCTTTCCGCTAAAAAATTTTTAGGCATTGAGTTAGAAATGCAAGGATTTTTGCCGATTACGCAAAATCTTAAAAAATGTATAAAAAGGAAAGAGTTGCTCGTAAAAGTTTT
>JALWIX010000052.1 GCA_027082175.1 Campylobacterales bacterium | reverse complement strand
GATGTGGCAAAAAAGAGGCTAAAAATCATTAAAGAGATTGTTGATAGGAAAAATTTAGAATTTAGAAATAAAAAAAATCCATTGCAAATTTTGATAGAGGGTAAAAAAGGCGATTATTTTGTTGGGTTGGATCAATTTTTCAACAAAATCTATATAAAAAGCAACCTTGATCTTAAAGGAAATTGGATAGAAGTGAGCGAATATGAATCAAAAAAGGACGCAAACTACGCAAGTTTCTAAAAAGAGTAAAATAGTAGCAGTTGTTTCGGCGCTATTGATAAGCGCAATTTTGGTTTTTGCGTATTTAAAAGATAAAGCCGATTTGATAGATTACTCTACTTATAAAACTCTTTTAAAAAACGATATGATAGATAGCGCCGAGATTGGCGAGCGATATGTATATATAAAAAGCGGTCAAAATAGTTATAAACTACCAAAAGATATGGTAGAGTTATCAAAACTTTACGAAAATATTCCGGTTAAAATCAAAGAGAACTACTCTTATGTATATGATATCGTTTTACTCATAATTGTCGCTATGTTTTTTGGATATCTTATATTTATTACAAAAAAAAGAGAAAAAGAACAAACTCTCATAAAACATCAGATAAATATAGCTCAGCCCGAGATTGACGACTTTTCTTCTAAAATAAAGCCTATCATTTCAGATTTAAGATTTAAAGATGTTGCTGGCATAGAAGATGTTAAAGAAGAGTTACAAGAGATTATTGAGTTTTTAAAAAATCCTAAAAAATTTATAGATTTCGGTGTGAGAATGCCAAGAGGGGTTTTGCTTATAGGACCTCCTGGCGTTGGGAAAACTATGATAGCAAAAGCGGTAGCTGGTGAAGCTAACGTGCCTTTTTTTTATCAAAGTGGAAGCGCTTTTGTACAAATTTATGTAGGCATGGGAGCAAAAAGAGTAAGAGAACTTTTTGCCAAAGCGAAGCAGATGGCGCCCTCAATAATTTTCATAGATGAAATTGACGCTGTAGGGAAGGCTAGAGGAGGTCTTAGAAACGATGAGAGAGAGGCCACGTTAAACCAGCTCTTAACTGAAATGGACGGCTTTGAAGATTCTAGCGGAGTTATAGTCATAGCGGCGACGAATAAGATAGATATGCTTGATGAAGCTCTTTTGAGACCCGGAAGATTTGATAGAAGAATTTTTGTAAGTCTTCCAAATGCCAAAGAGAGAGCGGAGATTTTAAAAGTTTATCTAAAAAAAATTCCACACTTTGTGGATATCGAAAAACTTTCTAAAATGACTGTCGGATTTAGCGGAGCGGCTTTAGCAAGTCTCGTTAACGAAGCTGCTCTTCATGCGTTAAGAAAAGGTAAAAAAATAGTTGAGCTTAGTGATTTTGAAGAGGTTAGGGATAAGGTTTTATTTGGAAAAAGAAAGATTTTGGCTTTTAGCGAAAAAGAAAAAGATATCCAAGCAACATATCAGGCGGCAAAAGCTTTAAGCGCTTATTGGTATGAGATAGAATTTGATAAAGTTAGTATAACGGGCGGTGGATTTAAAGATGTAGATAAAGAGATAGTTTCAAAACATGAGCTTTTGGCTAAAATCAAACTTTTTTTATCTGGATATGCGGCAATGGTACTTTTTTTCAATGAAGAGTTCTCAAATGCAGCAGAAGATATCCATAGAGCCAAACAGTTAGCCGAAGAGATGGTAACAAGATACGGTATGGGAAAGAAACTGATGGGTGATTTGGGTGATGTTTCTTCTATCTTAGATTCACAGATGCACGAGATAAAAGAGCTTTTGTCTTCTCAAAATAGACGTATTATAAAGATTAAAGAGTTGTTGCTGGAGAATGAGTCTGTTACGTATGAAGATATAAAAAGAGTAGTAGATGAGATTTTATAGTGGCTTTTGCTTTAAGAACGAACAAGAGCTATTCGCAGATATCTTAAAAGAAAATGATTTTACAGTCGCCGGTTTTAGCAAGGGGGCGATAGAGGCTTTTGAGTATGTTAAAAACTCTAAAAGAAGGGTAGATACTCTTATATTGATATCGCCGGCTTTTTTTCAAACAAAAGATGAAAAATTTAAAAAGTTGCAATTGATCTCCTATAGAAGAGATCCAAAAAAATATATAGAAAATTTTTATAAAAACGTTCTTTATCCACTTAATTTTGATATTAAAAAATATAAAAAGGTTGGGACATCAGAAGAGTTAAATAGACTTTTGTATTATGTTTGGGATGAAAAAAGTTTAAAAGAGATAAAAAAGAGAGGAGTAAATATAGAAGTTTATCTTGGCGAAAAAGATAAAATAGTAGACTCAAATGAAGCACATGATTTTTTTAAAAGATTTGGCACAGTATACTTCATAAAAAATGTAGGACACATATTAAAAGGATAAGGATGGATAAGATTAAGATTGGCGTTATTACGGCAAGTGATAGAGCAAGCGCGGGAATTTATGAAGATATTAGTGGAAAAGCGATAATGGAAACAATGAAAGATTATCTAAAAAACGAATTTGAAATAGTGTACAGATGTATTCCCGATGATCAAAAAGAGATAGAAAAAGCGTTGATTGAGTTGTGTGACACAGAAAAATGCGCTTTAGTTGTAACCACAGGTGGCACGGGACCTGCAAAGAGAGATGTAACTCCGGAAGCCACAGAGGCTGTTTGTGAGAAGATTTTGCCGGGGTTTGGTGAACTTATGAGACAGGTTAGTTTAAAATATGTTCCCACGGCAATACTATCAAGACAAACGGCGGGTATAAGAGGAAATTCTCTAATAATAAATCTTCCAGGCAAACCAAAATCTATTAGAGAGTGCCTGGACGCGGTTTTTCCGGCTGTACCATACTGTATAGATCTCATAGAGGGGCCTTATATAGAGACCAATGAAGAGATTATAAAGGCTTTTAGACCTAAAAAATAGTGCTTGAAGGATAAATAATTGGGTATAAATAAAAAATATAAAGAGTGTATGAATGAGCTTTTAAAAGATTTGGAAAATGAGTTTATGAAGATTTTGTCAAATCCGAAACTTGATAAAAAACAAAAAAATCTATTAACAAAGCCTCTCGTTACAAAAAAACAGATTTTGTTAAATACGTTAGACGCTTTAAATTTAGTAGATAAAGAGAGCGAAAAATGAAAAAGGTGCATCTAAAACATATACCAATGTATATCTTAGTCGCTTTTTTGGTTGGTTCAATAATTTTTGTTTTTACCGCTCCTATATTTGTTGTTAAAAAGATTCAAGAAGATAGTAAAAAACCAAAAGAGCAACGAGAACTTATCTATAGAGGAGATAAATAATCAGCTAGTTGAACCGTATATCTCCTCAAGTTTTTTATAAAGAGTATCAAAGTTTATTTCATTCTCTTTTTCCAAAATTTCTTGCAATATAACGTTATCTTCTTTGTCGTTCCATACTTTTTTATATGTCCCCTCTTTATATCCATGATCTTGTCTAAACTGATTTAATACGTTTTTTCCGATATAGAGTCTATATAGTTCTTCAAAACCAAGTTCAATACTGTCACAAGCCTTAAAAAACTGTTCTAAAAGAGTTTCTTGATATATCTCATCGTCGGTTTTAATCAATGCCAAAGCCATAAGTTCCTCAAAAATATCTAAGAACCGGTCTATTTTGTGATTTTCTTCTTTACTCCATTTTTTAGGTATTTTAATATCGCTTTTTATAGAAGATATATTTGCTATCATATTTGTTAACTCAATGGGACTATGAAATTTCAACAGATAACTCATCAAAAAGTGCCAGATGTCAACAAGTTCTATTTTGATATTGTCTATATCTATTTTCCCTTCAATGTTTTTCCAGTGTTTCCATGGAAAAGAGTCAATCAACTCTGCGCTTTCCATGTAGATACATCTTTTCCAATTTATAACTTTTCCATTCTTTGTAATATCTTTTCTCCAATCTTCACCATTCGTATCGTTATTTAGCTCATTTTGCAACTGTAGCATCTCCAATATTTTTTCTTTCATCATATTTTCCTTATACTTAAAGTCGTAGAGATTATATCAAAACAGGATTCGACTCTAAAGAGTCGAAGAGATTAGAGATTAGGACGACCTTGAATAGTTAATGACCAGGAATTTATAGTAAAGGTGCCGCCTTCGATTTCGCGTAGTTTTAATGTCCAGTTACCGTCGCTTTTTTCGTCCATAAATTGTGTAGAGTAAAATCTAAGTTTATTATCAACATATCTTTGGTCTTCCGGCAAGCCGTTTGGCGCATGCACTAGTACGCTTTCCGTACCGCTTGGAGAAACTAAAACTATCTCCAAATTAGAAGCTTTTATAAAAGGCTTTGGCGACTGTATTGTTACACTCCAATTTGTTGAGTTTGAATCTGCAACAAAATAGTATTTTCCTTGCGTATTAATTGTAAAGTTTCCGTTAAACGTATCTGTTACGTTTTGAGCTATCGTTGCTATATCTACGCCTTGTTCATCTTTTAAGACTATCGAGTTAATTTGTCCGTTTTGATCATTGTTTGTTACCGTTATTAGATTTGTTCCTGGATAGAGTAGAATATTAGGAG
>JALWIX010000051.1 GCA_027082175.1 Campylobacterales bacterium | reverse complement strand
ATTTCAAGAAGGGTTTTAGCTTTTTTATCCGATTTTGCCTGGCGAGTAAGTTTTTCTATCTTTCTCTCAAGTTGTTGAAGGTCTGCAAAGATAAGCTCACTCTCTATTATCTCTATGTCTCTTATCGGATCTACTCCGCCTTCTACGTGAGTAATATTTTCATCTTCAAAACATCTAACCATATGTAAAATCATATCTGTTTCACGTATATTGCTTAGAAACTGATTTCCAAGCCCTTCGCCTTTACTAGCGCCTTTTACTAGGCCGGCAATGTCGACAAAATCTATAGTAGAGTGTAAAATTCGCTGTGGATTTACAATCTTTGCCAGCTCTTCTAGTCTGTTGTCCGGCACCGGAACAACGGCTTTATTAGGCTCGATTGTACAAAAAGGGTAGTTTGCGCTTTCAGCGTTTTGAGCTTTCGTAAGAGCGTTGAAAGTCGTTGATTTGCCCACATTTGGAAGTCCTACTATACCTACGCTAAGTCCCATATTATTCCTTAAAATAAAATTAAATTTATGGAATTATAGCATAAATGTAGCGTTGAGTATGGAGTGGGGAGTAAGGAGAAGAAGGAGGTAAGGTGATAAGGTGGTAAGTTGATAAGGAAAAAATTCCCAATTCCCAATTCCCAATTCCTAATGTCTATTGTCTAATGTCAAATATCTAAATATATAATTTACGAATGTTTCTTATCGAAAACAAACTCTTTTTGAAGCCATTTTATGGCAAGTCTGACTCCAGCTCCGCTTGCTCCATAAGGGTTATAACCCCACTCCTTTTGAACAAATGCAGGTCCAGCAATGTCAAGATGAATCCATTTATCTTTGTTTTTCTCTTCTATAAATTCGCTTAAAAAGAGCGCCGCAGTAATGGCTCCGCCGTATCTGCTGGAAGAGATGTTGGATATGTCTGCTATCTTGCTTTCAAGAAGTTTTGGCAGATATCTGTTAAACGGAAGTTCAGCGGCTAACTCTCCGCTTGCTTTTGCAGCTTCTAAGATTCTCTTTTTTAGTTCATCGTTATACCCCATAACACCGGTCGTATACTCTCCTAGCGCCACAACGCAAGCTCCTGTTAAAGTTGCAAAATCCAAAATATAATCGGGCTCAATCTTTTCTTGAGCGTAACATAGACAATCCGCTAAAACTAGTCTTCCTTCCGCATCGGTGTTTTTAACCTCTATTGTTTTTGAATTTTTGGCTTTTAGTATGTCGTCTGGTTTGTAGGCGTTGCCGCCAACCATATTTTCTGCGGCTCCGACTATGGCGTGAATCTCTACAGGAAGCTCCATCTTTTTTGCGGCTTTTATGATTCCTAAAACTGCGCAGGCTCCGCTTTTGTCCGCTTTCATTGTAACCATGTAATCGCTGGGTTTCAGACTAAGTCCGCCGCTATCGTACGTTAAACCTTTTCCTACTAGAGCGATTTTAGCTTTTGCGTTTTTAGGTTTATAGCTTAGATGGATAAGTCTTGGAGGATTTGCGCTAGCTTTAGCAACTGCCAAAAATGCGCCCATACCCTCTTTTTCTAGCTCTTTTTCATCCAATATTTTACACTCTAAATCTTCTTCTTTTGCCATTTTTTCGGCTAATTTTGCCAAAGTGACCGGGTTTATTTCGTTTGGCGGGGTATTAATGATATCTCTGACAAAATTTGTCGTTTCCGCTACAATAACAGCTTCTTTTATACTCTTTTTAGCGTTTTTAGTCGTAAAGTTCTTATCGGAATAGTCCTCTTTAGCTATATATATGGTTTCAAGATCGCTTTTTTGTTTTTTGCTTTTATACTTATCAAATTCATAAGCTCCAAGTATCATTCCTTCTACTACGGCTTTTATGTTCGTAATAGGACAGTTTTGGATATAAACCCCAATTTTTGCGGATTTGAATTTTTTGTTTTTTATAGTTTTAATAGCCTTTGCCGCAGCTATACGTATTTCGTCATGTTCTAGATTTTTTACTCCCACATAAACTCTTTTTTGGTGAGGTAAAAACGCAATCTCTTCTGGTTCGGCTTTAAAGTTTAAAAGTTCAAGTTCTTCTTTGTCTTTTACCCATTTATGCTCAAAGTTTTTTCCTATAACAAATACTATCTCTAAATCCGCTTCTATTTCGGAAACTTTTTTCTCTATAAGTTCAAATCTCATATATCCCCCTTTTACTATTTTTGCGTTACTTTATGGAAATAGTAGTATAACCCTCCTCCAAGGATTACGGCTACCGGAAGCGCGATATACCAATGTTCTTTAGCCCAGTGTAAAACTTTTAAAATCTCTTCGCCAAAAATATATGCCGGGATTATGGTAAGAGATGCCCAGACAAAAGCGCTTATAAAATTTATAAACGCAAATTTTTTCGCGCTATATCTAGTAAGCCCGATCGCCATAGGTATAACCGTTCTAAGCCCGTACATATATCTTTGTATAAAAATTACCGGCCAACCGTACTTTTTTAGCAAAAGATGAGCAAGAGCAAATTTTCTTCTTTGGTTTTTTAGTTGCTTGTGAATATACTTTTTATTGTACCTTCCTATATAAAAATATATTTGATCTCCGACAAATCCTCCAAGTCCGGCTACAAGTATAGCAAGAGGCACGGTCATATGTCCGGTATGGCACATAACTCCGGCCATAACCAAACCGGTTTCTCCCTCCATGATACTCCAGATAAAAAGTATGACGTAACCATAAACTTTTAATAAGTTGGTTAGCTTCTCTTCAAGATTGTCTCCCGGCGTATGATAAAGCTCATATGCGATAAAACCTATAACCAATAAAACTAATAATACAGCAAAATTTACAAAATGCTCTTTTCTTTCGTTGAAAAATTTTTTCATCTAATCCTTTCGTTTTTAGTTAGTAATCAACTAAGAAATCTTTTAGCTTGCTTTTTACTTAGAGTAAGCTTTTTTGACAAACGAAAAATTTTAAAGCCGAAATTCCAAATTTTTTTAAATCTGTTATTTTTAGAGGTCTTAATCAAAAGATAATAGCTGCTTTGCCTGAACCATATCTTTGTCGCCTCTACCAGATAAATTTACTACGATAAGCGAATTTTTTATATTTTCCATCTTTTTTAGATATGCGATGGCGTGAGAACTTTCAAAAGCTGGGATTATTCCCTCTTTCTGGCTAAGCCATACAAAGGCGTCGAGGGCTTCTTGATCGGTAATGTTGTCATATTTTACTACTCCTAGTTCTTTTAGATAGGAGTGCTCCGGTCCAATACCGGGATAGTCTAACCCAGCGCTTATAGAGTGGGCTTCAAGTATTTGCCCCTCTTCGTCTTGCAAAACGTAGCTCATTTGTCCGTGTAAAACGCCGGGAGTGCCTTTTGCTAAACTAGCTCCGTGCTTACCGGTATCTAGACCTAATCCTCCCGCTTCGATTCCTATACATTTTGTCTCTTCTTCGTCTAAAAAAGCGTTAAATATTCCCATAGCGTTACTTCCACCGCCAATACAGGCTATTACGTAATTTGGAAGCCTATTTTCAGCTTTTAGTATCTGCGCTTTTGTCTCATAGCCAATAATTCCTTGAAAATCTCTTACCATCATCGGATAAGGATGAGGTCCCGCAACCGTTCCTATCACGTAAAAGGTATCTCTAGCGTTTGTTACCCAGTGTCTAATAGCTTCATTCATAGCGTCTTTAAGCGTTTTGGAACCGTTTTTGACTGAATGCACTTTGGCGCCTAAAAGTTTCATTCTAAAGACGTTTAATTCTTGTCTTTTAACATCTTTTTCACCCATAAAAATATCACACTCAAGTCCAAAAAGAGCGGCCATAGTCGCGGTAGCTACTCCGTGTTGGCCCGCGCCTGTTTCGGCTATAACTCTCTTTTTACCAAGTTTTTTGGCTAGAAGTCCCTGTAAAATAGTATTATTTATCTTGTGTGCCCCAGTGTGATTTAGGTCTTCTCTCTTAAGATATATCGTAGCGCCAAGCTCTTTTGAGATATTTTGGGCATAATAAAGTGGAGTAGGTCTTCCTACGTACTGTTCGAGATAGTATCTTGCCTCTTTCCAGAACTCTTCGTCAAATCTGAGTTTTTTATAGCTCTCTTCAAGTTCAAAAAGTATAGGCATTAAAGTCTCCGGAACGTATCTTCCTCCAAACTTGCCGAAGTGTCCCAAATTATCAGGATCGTATTTGCTATTTTTTGGTATATACATTACTCAATCTCCAATACGCTATATACGTTTGTATGTTTTTTTAGTTTAGCTTCGCCGTTTAAAAATTTTAGATTTATAATAAAACAGGCTTCAACAACGTTTTCATTGATTTTATTGATAAGTTTTACGGCGGCTTCTGCGGTTCCTCCCGTTGCTATAAGATCGTCTATAAGCAAAACTTTGGCGCCTTTTTCATTTCTAAAAGCGTCTATATGTATCTCAATCTCATCATATCCGTACTCTAAAGAGTATTTTTCGCTGACCGTAGTATAAGGAAGTTTTCCTTTTTTTCTAACCGGGATAAAGCCGATACCTAGTCTAGTCGCTAAAGCGGCGCCAAATATAAAGCCTCTACTTTCAATACCTGCAATAAAATCAAGGTTGTAATCTTTATATCTATTTTCTAAGTGCTCCATTAAAAGAGAAAAAGCTTCTTTATTGTTTAAAAGAGTAGTTATGTCTTTAAAAACGATTCCAGGTTTTGGAAAATCGGGTATATCTCTTATTGATGAGAGTAAAAAATCTTTTTCTTCTTTTTTTAGCTCTTTCATTACGGCTCCTTAAATCAAAAAATCAGAAATTTCAAAATAGCCATGGCCACTATCAATATCCCGAACATAATATATCCAGCAGTTTCTATACCCATATCAGCTCCTTTTTATATGTGGGTATGAGTTTTTAGTGTTGACGTTAATATTGGCGACCACATACACTTCCCTTGTCTCCTAAAAATATTCTAAGGTCCAATGTCTTATGTTGCTACTATACCAATAGACAAATACACAAATTACTTAATCACTTTGTTTGCTCTAACGCCATTATTTTTTGGACTCTGTTTGCGTGTCTTCCGCCCTCAAATTCAGTGGTACACCAAGCTTCCACTATAGATTCTATTTCGCCTTTGCCTACGACTCTCTCTCCAAAACATAAGATGTTTGCGTCATTATGAGCTCTTGCCATTTTAGCCGTATAATAATCGTAAACTTCAGCGGCTCTAATACCTTTGATCTTATTGGCGGCTATACTCATACCTATCCCTGTTCCGCAGATAAGCACTCCTTGACTTCCAGGACTTTGAGCGACTTTTTTTGCGACTTTTTGCGCAAAATCAGGATAATCAACCCTAGAGTTATCTTCTGGCCCAAGGTCTTCCACAATATAGCCTCTATCCAAAAAGAGTTTTTTTACAAACTCTTTTACCGCAAATCCGGCGTGGTCTGTAGCGATATATACTTTCATTCAAATCCTTTCGATACTGTTTATCAATGATATCAGATCTATTCCGGCAAATAAAGACAAAAGATATAAAATATAATAGATAGGAAAGAACAAGATCGAACTTAAGGGAGTTGCTATGATGATAATTAATAAAATCATACCATAAGGGAAAATTTTATGATAAAAATCGACTATTTTATAAAGTTTTAATTTTTGCGCTAAATGTATAACCGCGTTTGCTCCGTCAAGAGGAGGAATTGGCCATAGATTGAAAACGCCTAGCACTACGTTAATAAGCACTGAATGAGCCAAAAACATAATCATTGCTGTTTCCAATAGTGTGTTAGGCTCTCCTAAAAAGGCTATTAAAATGGCAAAAAAAGCGGCTAAAGCGAAGTTGTACGTTATACCGGCTAAACTTACGGCAATGGCCGCATTTTCACCGCCGTTTCTAATTACCGTGTTTATATTGACTGGAACCGGTTTAGCCCATCCAAAAAGAAAACCTGCGTTGCTAAAATATAAAAGCGCGGGCACTATGATAGTTCCTACAAGATCAACATGCTTTATCGGGTTAATACTCAACCTTCCTTCATTTTTTGCCGTGTCATCGCCATATTTGTAGGCTACTAGCGCGTGCATAATCTCATGACCTATTATAGCTATCGCTAACGCAAATATCATCGTAATAATATTTAGAATTTTTATATATTCCAAGAGATTCCTTGTATGTTGTTATAGTTTTACATTGGCGTGTCGGTTATGTGAAATAATGCAAAAAGTTTAAAATAGCCAATAATTATCTCTTTTTCATCTCCTCTTCTATCTCTTCTACGCTCTTTCCGACTCTATCCCATCTTATTTCATAATTTTTGTCCCAGCTAAAATAGATAAACCAAGGTTTTCCCACAATCAATCTATATGGAACGCTTCCCCAAAATCTACTATCGTTTGAGTGATCTCTGTTGTCTCCCATCATAAAAAATTCGCCTTTTGGAACCTCAATTGGACCGAAATTAAAGATTTCTTGAGGATATCTTCCGTCGTTTATCACTTCAGGATCGTTGTGTATGCCGGGATGCTCTTTTCTGTAAGGATTTTTTACCCATAACAAACCGTTTATCTCTACTATATCTTCTTTAGGATAATTTTGTTTTACGAAATCGTTTCCTTCATGTGGGTGCAAGTAGAGCTCTTTGTTATGAAGAAAAAGATAATCGCCGCCTACGGCTACGCATCTTTTTACATAATGTATCTTTTCGTTTACGGGATATCTAAAAATAACTATATCTCCTCTTTTGGGTTTTGGCCCCTCAATTAGGTGACCGTCCTTATCCGTATCTGGAAGAACGGGAATCTCTAACCAAGGTATATGGGGAGTCGGAACTCCGTAGGCGAATTTTTTTACAAATAGATGATCGCCTATTAAAAGGGTATTTTTCATACTCCCGCTAGGAATCACGAAAGCTTGAGCAACGAAAAATATTATTAATAAAACTATTACGACGGTGCCTGTCCAAGTGTTAGACCAGTGATAAAGTTTTATAAGTTTATCTTTCAATTTATTTCCTTCTAAATTTGTTAAGTCGATGTTTATGTAATATTTAGTTACGGTTTTTAGCCGCTTTTATCGTGTTTTTTAAAAGCATCGCTATTGTCATAGGACCCACGCCGCCCGGAACCGGTGTTATGTAGCTTGCTTTTTTGCTTACGTTTTCAAAGTCAACGTCTCCGACAATTTTACCGTTTTGAAGTTTATTAATGCCTATATCTATAACTATGGCTCCATCTTTTACCATATCTTCAGTGATAAGGTTTGGTTTACCTACTCCAACGACCAACAGATCTGCTCTTTTGGTGTGGGATTTGAGTTCTTTTGTAAAAATATGGCAAATATCGACTGTCGCAAACTCGTTTAGCAATAGTGCGGCCATCGGTTTACCCACAATATTGCTAGCGCCTACTACGCAAGCGTCCATTCCTTTAATATCTATTTTGTACTCTTTCAATAACTCCATAACTCCAAGAGGGGTGCAGGGAACAAAACTATCAAGCCCTTGATTGAGTCTGCCAAAATTATACGGATGAAAGCCGTCAACATCTTTTTTTGGATCGATTACTTCCAATATTTTTGTTGCGTCTATATGTTTTGGCAAAGGGAGTTGAACCAAAATACCGTCTATATTTGGATTTTGATTCATCATTTCAATAGTTTCTATAATCTCTTTATCGCTGATATCTTTTGGCATCTCATGAGTTATGGAGTAGATTCCTACCTCTTTGCAAGAACGAGCTTTCATTTTAACGTATGTATGGCTTGCAGGATCGTCTCCTACAAGAATAACCGCTAATCCTGGCACTATATCTTTCTCTTTTTTTAACTGTTCAACCTCTTTTTTTATTCCCTCTTTTATTTTTAATGATAAAGCCTTACCATCTAAAATAGTCATAATTTCCTCTTCAAATTTTTTTAGGTATGATATCAAAAATAGATTTTGTTTTGGTTTAAATCCTATATAAAGGGAGTTTATTGAGATTTTTTTTACTACTATTTTTTGTGCCTCTAATAGCTGACGACTCGTTTATTACAAGATTCGAATATGCGAAAATGCTTTATGAAAATCCTAGAGGAGTGGGGTGTCACTATTGTCACGGTTTAAAAGGCGAAGGCAAAATAATTGCAAAATACATAGAAAAAGGTAAAAAAAGATATTTAAAAGCGCCGGATATTAGAGACGTCGAGTATAAAAGGTTTTATAAAAAATTAAACAGTAAGAAGTTTAAAAGCGCAATGCCTAGCTATTTTCTTACAAGAAGCGAGATAAAAACGCTTTATTATTATATAAAGATGATAAATAGTGAGGATAAGAGATGATTTTTGAGAAGAGTTTTATAGATGAGCTAGAGAGTTTAGTGAAAAAAAAAGATTTAAAGGCTATTGAAAGATATATTAAAAAACCGAAAAGGGAAAAGACCAAAAAGAGTTTTTATAGATCGGCTTTAATGGTTTCCGCGCATAGGCCAAAACATTTAAACAAACTTGACTCTTTAAAAGCGGATATCGCCATAATAAATCTTGAAGACGGGGTAAGTAAAGAGTTAAAGCCTATTGCGTTAAGGTTAGCGTCTCTCTTTTTATCAAGCGTAAAAAGTAGCGATTCTTTATTGGTGGTTAGAGTAAATCCTCTAGAAGAAGGGGGAAAAGAGGAGATAGAGTATCTAAACGGATTTAAACCCGACGCCATAAGAATTTCAAAAGTAAGAACTCCAAAAGATGTGGAAAAAGCTTTGAAGTTGATTGATAAAGAGATAGATTTGCATCTATCCATAGAGACGAAAGAAGCCTTTTTAAACCTAGAATCTCTAAAAATTGACAAGAGGGTTAAGATTTACTATCTGGGGATTTTAGACCTATTAAGCGACTTAAAAATTTCTCAAGAGATTTTAAAACTTAATAATCCCACTATAGATTATATATTGAGTCGTTTTTTAGTTGCCTCCAAAGCCTGCGAAGTTACTCCTTTTTCTTTTGTTTATCAAGACTATGAAAATCTTGAGGAGTTTAAAAAGTGGTGTATCTATGAGAAAAATTTGGGATTTAGCGCAAAAGGGGCGATTTCTCCTAAACAGGTAGATATAATTAATCAAACTTTTTCTTTATCCTTGGATATCATAGAACAAGCAAAATATATAAAGAAAAGATTTGAAGAGATGTTGAAAAAAGGCGTTAGCGGATTTGCTGACGAAAGATACGGTTTTATAGACGAGCCTATATACAAAAATGCCCTCAATATACTGAAAAATCCTACAATATAAATAAAACTTAATAAAAAATATTATATCATACCATAAAAATTATTTATTGAGTGGGTTTATGTTATGAGACTTGATTTTTTTAAGGTGGATAAAAACAACTCTGAATTAATGGAGCGAATATTTAGATTTAGATGTGAAATTTTGTGTGATGAGTTGAAATATTTTGATAAAAAAAACTATCCTGACGGTTTGGAAAAAGATAGATACGATAAGTTTTCCATACATTATGCGGCAGTTGATGAGAATGGGAATTTAGTTTCAACGGTTAGATTGATATATGGTTCCCAAATAGGATATCCGACCGAAAACAATATGGTTATTTATGAAGATATAAAAAAGAGTTTAAACAGGGAAAAGCTGGGAGAGATTTCAAGGATATTTATAGCGAAAAAGTTTAGAAATTTCAAAACTACTAAGCTGATCATTACTAGTTTTATTAGACTAATATATATAGACATGAAAAGATTGGAGATTGAGTATAGTTACGGCGCTTTAGAACTTGGTTTTTTAAGACTTCTTCGATTATTTAAGATTAGATACGAAATTATTGGCGATTTGCAAAATTACGGCGGGATGAGGTATCCCGCTCTTTTATATACTTCCGTGTTGGAGAAAGATAATCCGGAATTATTAAGGAGCTTTAAGGGTGCAAATGTGTTTTAAAAAATGTTTTGTAACTATTTTATCATTTTGTGTTACGCTTTATGCGCACTCTAGCGAAAAAGAGATAGTTGAGGAGATTTTAAATGATATTGACGAGTTGACTCGCATAGCGACTATAACCAAAGAGAATGAAGCTTATCAACCGTATATCGTCTCAGTTTTTAAAGGAAAAGAGTTAGAAAAAATTGGAGTCACAAATCTTAAGGAAGCTTTAGAACTAGTGCCGGGAGTAGATATAGCGACCGACAATATAGACAACAAAACCGCTATTTTTAGAGGATCAAACCCGTTTGCTTACGGGCAGTCAAAACTAATAGTGGACGGGGTGGTTGTCAATAACGTTATGTTCGACTCTTATAATGAATACCTCTATATGCCGATCGAGATTATTAAAAGGATAGAAGTGGTAAGGGGTCCCGGAAGCAAAACGGAGGGGGTAAACGCTTATGCCGGTTCTATCAGGGTGATCACTTATGCCGAGCAGTTTAAAAATATAGAAAATAGCGATAGGTTTTTTTTAAAAGCCGGAACTTATAGTTATAAAGGCGGCGGATTTTTTAAAAAAATCAAAAAGGGAAGTTTAAAAATCTTTACCGATTTTTATTATCAACAAGACGATAAATTTTTACCTGCTAGTAGCGATATATTATCGACCGGAATATATGGCGGTTATAATGCGCAATTTTCTCAAAGCGGAGAGGCTCCGTTGTGGACTAAAAACTACTCTTTGGGAATTACTTTAAATTATAAAGATTTTACGTTAAAAGCAAGAAAGCTTTTTTATAAGCATGGGAGCGCTTACGGGATAAATTATATGCTTCCTGAAAGCGATGACTATACCAAGTTTTTAAACGACTATATCGAGCTTGGATTGGATCGATTTGTTAATGAGTTTGAGATAGACGCAAAAGTTGGCGTTAAATTTGACGAATTTTATAGTAACGCTAGATTAGCGCCTCCGGGCATTGTTTTTCCTAATCCGCTAGATAACAACAATTTAGTTCAGTATACCGACGGTTTTTACGGGATTCACGACACAAAACAAAGAACTATATACCATTCGCTCTTTTTTGATTATTCAAAGATTGAAAACCATAAGCTCAAATTTGGCTATCTTCTCTCAAGAGAAGAGACTTACAAAGTTACGACAAAAACTACAGATAGATTTGGTATATTACCGGGACTTATCGATTATAGCGACACATATCCATTTTTTGACGATCAAGCAAAAAGAGATTCGATAATATTGTCTTTTCAAGATGATTGGGAAATTAACGAAAATTTTGCTGTGACATACGGGATAAACGCCGAAGACAATACTCACATCGATCCCCAGATAAACCCCAGAGTCGCGGTTGTTTTAAATTTTGCGAGAAATATCTATAAATTTATGTATAGCCGATCAATAAGAAATCCTTCGTGGCAAGAGTTATACACTATCAACAATAGTTCCAGAATAGGCAATAAAGACTTAAATCCCGAGATAGTAAACGCTTTTGAGGCCGCTTATATCAGAAAGTTTTCTTTGGATACATACTTGCAATGCAATGTTTTTTATCTTCTAAATAGAGATCAAATAGACAAATTAAACTCTCTAAATAGATATGAAAACATGGGAAGTACGAATATATATGGTTTTGAACTGGAGTATAAAGGCGTTTTAGGTCAAAAAAGTAAATTTTACGGAAACTACTCTTTTGTTGAAGGTAAAGACGATAAGGGAGAACATCTAGCAAATGTCGCTAAGCATATGGTAAAAACCTATTTAACTTATGAGTTAAACGCAGATACTGAAGTATCTCTTTTAGGGAAATATGTCGGTGACAAAAGGAGATTTTCCTACGATCCTAGAAAAAGTTTAAAAGGTTATATAACTTTTGATATAGGTTTAAACTATACGAATATAAAATATAGATATACAATCAACTTATCGGCTAAGAATATTTTTAACGCCGATATAAGATATCCTTCCGAGCCTTTTACTTATACTGAAGATTATAAACAGGAGGGGCGGAGCGTAATGTTTTCTTTAAGGAAAGAGTTTTAGATGAAAAGAGTATTGATTTTTATATTTTTGACAAAGATTTTTCTTTTTGCGTACAGTTATGATGATTTTTTGTTAAAAACGCAAGCGAAGATTTATCCAAAATTGATTTTACTTGACAAAAAAATAGATAAAAAGCTTATAAAAGGTAAAATACAAGTTGGAATAGTTTATGACGACGACGATTTATTTACGGCTTTATCTATTAAAAATTTGATAAAAACTCTATATGGAGAAAGGTTGGACGATTATAGTTTTAAGGTTATACCTATCGATATGCTAAATATTTTAAATGAAAAAGCCAACAATTTTTCTTATCTGTATATTTTAAAATCTGTTCCAGATAGATTGAAAATGTTGTCAATTTATGTAAAAAGATATAAAATCGTAACTTTTACCTACGATAAAAACGATTTGCAATATGGCTTTTTGTTTTCGGTAAATCTAGAAAAAAAGCCTATTATTTATATGAACGGCGAAGCGTTATCTAAGGATTTTGAATTTGTACCTTCTTTATTTAGGATTGTTAGGTTAATAGGCAATGTTTAAAACTTCGCTATCTAACAGGATATTGACATACTTTTTTCTTATCACTTTTTCTATAATATTGGCGGCGTATATTGTTTTAGAAAGCATTACTAAACGCACATTTTACGAAACGGAACTAGAAAAGGCTAAGCTTATAGTAAAAACCGTCACACCTTTGATAGGGTTAGACCTTTTTTTAGGTTTGGAAGACAATATTGACAATATATTAAACGAGTTGATAAAAAACGAAAATATTTTAGCGGTCACCGTTACTAAAGGTAAAAAAGTTTTTAAGAAGGTGTCAAAAAATATTGCAGACAGCGACTCTTTTATAGTCTCAAAAGATATTCTTCGACCTAATTCAGATAAAGTCTTAGGGAAAATAGAGATTTTATATTCTAGTCACCATTATAAAAAGTTAGTAGAAAAATATAAAAGAGCTCTATATGTTTTTTTGATTATATTGCTAATATTTATATTGATGTTCGGATATTATCTAAATATTTTGATCAAACCTCTAAAAAATATTGCAAAAGACTTAGAAGATTATGAGCCTAAAAATATCAAAAAGTTCAGGTATTCCGAAAAAAATGATGAAATAGGCGCTATCTCTAAAGCTCTAAACAAGATGCAAAACAAGATTGTCGAGTATTCAAAACGACTAGAGAACGTAAATAAGATATTAGAAAAGAAAGTAGAGATTAAAACTAAGGAGTTAAAAGAGCAGTTATACGTAGATGCTTTAACAAAGCTTCCAAATCGCTTTAGTCTTATAAAGGATATGAAAAAATTTAAAAAAGGCAGTTTGATAATTATAAATATTGACGATTTTAAACAGATCAACGACTTTTTCGGACATGAAACCGGAGATAAGATTTTAAAAGGTTTTGCTAATAGACTAAGACATCTTATAAAGACCGATTTTCCGAAAATATATAGATTATCTGGAGATGAGTTTGCTCTTTTTTTTAATAAAAGTATGTCAAAAGGAGATTTAGAGTATTTTATCGATATTTTATTGCAAAAGATTGAAAATATGACTTTTTTGCATAATGAGAATGAGCTAAATATAAGAGTAACCGTCGGAGCATCTACGGATAGTTTGTCTCTTTTGGAAGAGGCTGATATTGCGCTTAAATTGGCTAGAAAAGAGAGTGTTCCTTACAAAATATACGATAAAGATTTTAATATAGAAAAGCAGTATAAAGAAAATATGGAGTGGGTTAAAAAGATTAAAAAAGCTATCGATAAAGATAGAATAGAGCCATATTTTCAACCTATATACACTACAAAAGATTTTAAACTAAAAGGGTATGAATGTTTAATGAGGTTGATAGATGAGGATGGAAAAGCAATAACGCCCAACTTTTTTTTAGATATAGCCAAAAAAAGCAGATATTATACATATTTAACTAGAATAATGTTTGAAAAGAGTTGCAGATACTTTTCAAAGTTCGATAAAACCTTTTCTATTAACCTTTCTATAGAGGATATATTAAATCAAAAGACTGTGGATTTTATAAAGGAAACTCTTGATAGATACGACGTCTATAATAAGATAATATTTGAAATAGTCGAATCGGAAGGTATTGAAAATTTTGAGGAAGTTTCCATTTTTATAAAAGATATGAAGCGCCGAGGCGTAAAGATAGCTATAGATGATTTTGGTTCGGGTTATTCTAACTTCGAATATTTGGCAAAATTGACTATAGACTACATAAAAATAGACGGAACTTTGATAAAAAATATAGATCAAAACAGAGATTCAAGGGTCGTAGTAGAAACGATAGTCGATTATGCCCAAAAAAAGAATATAAAAACTATAGCGGAGTTTGTAACTGATAAAAAGATTTTTGAAATAGTTAAAGATATAGGAGTAGATTTTGTGCAAGGTTATTACATAGGCAAACCGTCTCCAAAAACATCGTTAGATATCAATAGATGATTTTATATTGGACAAAGATTCTAATTTTTGTTTTCTCTTTGGGTCTTGGATAGTCTTTATAGGCTGCAAGTATTGTTTCTAGGCTATTTTTGTCAAGTATCTCGTAGCTAGAGCTTTTTATGATCTTTAAATCGCTTATATCTCCGTTGGGATGAAGATAAAACTCAACAATATTTACCCCCTCTTGTCTTGTTTTTACGGCAAATTCTGGATAGCCTCTTATGTAAAGATATTTTTGAGTAATTTTTCCGATAGCCGATAGATTGTTTTTTATAAACTCTTTTTGTCCTTTGGTAAATGAGTCAAACTCTCCCTGGTATAGCTCGTTTATTTTTTGATCTTCCATCGATTTGCTTATCTGTTGCAAAGAGGGTAGATTAGGCTGTTTTAAAAAAGAGGTCAGATTTTTCCCCTCGCTTTTTTTTGTCTCTTTTTTTGTTTGTTGCGTCTTTTTAAAAAGTTCTTCGAGTTTTGGGATTTTTTCCTCTTTTTTTGGCTGGATTGGCTTTTGTCTGGATTTTTTTATCTCCTGTTTGGCTACTTTTATGGGCTTGTTTTTAACTTTTTTGGTGATATTGCGTTCGTTAGATTTTACGATTTTACTCTTTTTTAAAACTTTCTTTTTCTTTTTTTGAATATTTTTAACAATCTTTTTTTCAGGTTTTTTTTCAACCTGTTTAATTTTTTTCTTTTTAACTATTTTTTCTTTTTTTTGCGCAGTCTCTTTGTTTGATTTTTTAGGTTTTATCTCTTCAATCCGTTTTTTAGGAGTCGTTTTTTTGACCATTTTTTTAGATTCGGTAGTTTTTTGAGGCGCGTTTTTATCTATATTGACTCTACTTAGGTTCATTGTGATTGAGGTTTTTGGCTTTCTGTCAAATTTTTGAGCCTCAATCTTTTTCAACTGCATAAAAATAACACTAAAAAGAGCGATATACAATATCAAAGTTATTAAGAACGAGAAAATATATCTATGTCTATAAATCATAAAGTGATTATAATCTTTTAATAGCTATTAATCAATATTTTTATACAATTTTATCACATAAATATATCGATAAAGGATGAAAAATGTTTGATAACAGTATAAAAGCTTTTAAAGAGGCTCAAAGATATATTCCAGGCGGCGTTGATTCACCCGTTAGAGCATTTAAAAGCGTTGGCGGAACGCCGGTTTTTATTGAGAGAGGAGAAGGGGCTTATCTTATAGATATAGACTCAAATAGATATATAGACTATGTTCAAAGTTGGGGACCATTGATTTTTGGTCACGCTGATGAAGTGACTTTAGACGCTGTGTTTGAGACGGCAAAGAAGGGTTTGAGTTTTGGAGCTCCGACGCTTTTGGAGACTGAACTTGCAAAAGAGATTGTAGAACTTTTCGACTCCATAGACAAGGTTAGATTTGTCAATAGCGGAACGGAAGCCGTAATGAGCGCAATTAGGCTTGCAAGGGGATTTAGCGGACGTAATGACATAGTAAAATTTGAAGGCTGTTATCATGGTCATAGCGACTCTCTTTTAGTTCAAGCCGGAAGTGGAGCCGCGACTTTTGGCAATCCAAGTAGTCCCGGAGTTCCTGCAGATTTAACAAAACACACTCTTTTAGCCAAATATAACGATATTGATAGCGTAAAAAGATGTTTTGAAGCTAGCGATGACATCGCTTGCGTGATAATTGAGCCTATTGCGGGCAATATGGGATTGGTTCCAGCTAAAGAGGAGTTTTTAGTAGCCTTAAGAGAGCTTTGTGATGAAAAAGGAGCTCTTTTAATTTTTGATGAAGTTATGAGCGGATTTAGAGCCAGCTTAAAAGGCGCGTCTGGTTTGACTTCGGTTAAACCAGATTTGGTTACTTTAGGTAAAGTTATAGGAGGGGGAATGCCCGTAGGGGCTTTTGGCGGCAAAGCGGAAATTATGAGTCAATTGTCTCCGGAAGGCCCCGTTTATCAGGCCGGAACTCTAAGCGGCAATCCCGTAGCAATGGCTGCCGGTCTTGTAACGGTAAGAAGATTGAAAAAAGAACCTAAGATTTTCGAAACTCTTGAAAAAAGAGCTAAAAATTTAGTTAAAGGATTAAAAGAGGCCGCGGATAATGCTTCTATACCTTTACAAATAGATGTTAGAGGGAGTATGTTTGGATTTTTCTTTAATGAAAACGAGGTTAAGAATTTTGACGATGCTTTAAAGTCTGATACGAAAAGATTTGCCAAGTTTCATCAAGAGATGTTAAAAAGAGGGGTCTATTTTGCTTGCAGCCAGTTTGAAACAGGTTTTATTTCTACACCTATTACTGATGATTTGATAGATGAAACTGTAGAAAAGGCTAAAGAGGTTTTTAAACTGATATAAAAATTTTAAAGGGAAAAAATGGAAGAGAAGCCGCCAAAATATAGAAAAATAATCGAGGGAGCTGAGGCTCTCTCACTGGGAGTATCCGTTGTTGTGGCAATTTTAATAGGCGTGGGTTTGGGGTTATGGATGAAAAGTATGTTCGGTTACTCTTGGCTTTTATGGTTGGGCGTTTTTTGGGGAGTTGGGGCAGCTATTTTAAATATCTATAAAGCGTATCAAAAACAGAAAAAAGAGTTGGAAGAGCTCTCTAACGATCCCAAATATAAAAACTATCAAATAAAAGATGAAGATGACGATGAGCTATTAGAGTTTAAAAAATGAGAAAATTTTTCCTTATTTTAATAGTTTTAGATTTAGTGTTGATTTTTTATTTTTTAATCAATAAAAACTATCTTTATCTTTTAAATACCCAAATAGCTATGATATCTTCTTTAATAGTCACAGGAGGCTCTTTTTTAGGTTATAGAAGATTGGTTTTAAAAAGGGCTAAAGAGCAAAATATTTTAGACGATAAAGACTTGATAGATAAAATAGACGATCCGTATAATCTTTACGAAGAGGAGCCAAAAGAGTCTCAAATGGACGCGAAGCAGATTTTTGAAGAGGAGAAAAAAAGATTAAAGAGTCCAAAACAGAGCGTAAAAAACTTTATTTTAACTAGTGGCGGTTTTTTGTCTATTTATAGAATATTTGGTTATCTTTTTTTGGTTGTTTCGGTTTTATTTCTTATAGACAAGAAGATGTTTGATGCTATAGCATATATGACGGGACTATCTTTAGTGCCTATTTCGGCTCTGGTTTTTACTGTTGTAAATAATTATAAAAAGTAAATAGTTGAATGCTCTAAAAAATTATTAGATTTCATTCAAGCTAGTTACGATTTTTCCTTTTAGGAACGTTTGAAAATTTTATTAAAAAGCGTTAAGCAAGCGTACTTTTTTAGTTTTATAGTGAATATAATTTTCTATATCTTTTAGAATCTAATTTAATTAGCTCATTATTATCTCGTCTACTCCTTTAAAAAATTCACAAATACTAACATCTAAAATTTTTGCTATTTTAGCTAAATGGGCAATATTGAAGTGTTTTTTATTATGATAAATTTCAGCCATAGATATAGTCCCGACCGCTTTATGTCCAATAGCTAACGATAAAGCTAATTGAGAGTAGCCTTTTTCTTTTCTAATTTTCTTTACATTGTTGCCGATAGTTTTATAAATTTGTTCTATCTTATCTTCACTTAAAAGTTTACTCATTAAACTACCTATAGTTAAACTAACTATAAGTATATATGTGTTATAAATTTTTAACAACTAGCTATAGTTGATTTTAAAGAAATTATTAAAATAATTTTCTGTTTTCTAATAAAACAAATGGAAAGTTCAAATGTTTAATGTAAAAAAAGTTTCGATAAAAAATCTACTATTTTTGATT
>JALWIX010000050.1 GCA_027082175.1 Campylobacterales bacterium | reverse complement strand
AAATCTCACCGTCATACGCCTTTAGCGCATCTTTTACAAAAAAACTGTTTCCAAGGCTTTTGCTCATCTTTTCGCCGCTTATGGTTACAAAACCGTTATGCATCCAGTATTTGGCAAGTTTTTGATTATAAGCGCATCTAGTCTGAGCCGCTTCGTTTTCATGGTGAGGAAAAAGTAGATCAGCTCCTCCGGCGTGTATGTCTATCTGATACTCTTTGTCTTTGTAAGCAAGATTTTTATATATCATAGCGGAACACTCTATATGCCAGCCCGGTCGCCCTTTTCCATAAGGAGAGTCAAAACAGATATCATTTTCTTCCTTGCAAGCTTTCCATAAGGCAAAATCGGACGCATTTCTTTTTTGAGGGTTTGGCTCGATTCTGCTAAGGGTCTCTTCATCGCATTTGTGGCTTAAAGAGCAGTATTGATCATCTTTTGAAGTATCAAAGTAGATATCTTTGCTCTTAGTTATATAAGCGCAATCTTTTTTTAAAAGTCTATCTATCATATCGAACATTGCATCTAGACTCTTGGTTGCTTTTGGCTCAATATCGGCTCTTAAAACATTTAAAGCCTCCATATCTTCAAGATATCTTTTTATATAGTGCGAAGTGATCTCTTCTAAAGATTTACCGCTTTTCTTTACTTTTTTTATGATTTTATCGTCAATATCGGTAAAATTTTTCATAAAAGTGACTTTGTATCCTTTTTGAATCAAAAATCTTCTTAAGATATCGAAAACTATGGAGCTTCTTGCGTGTCCTAAGTGCGCGTCGTCGTAAACGGTTGGTCCGCAAAGATATATTCTAATCTCGTTATCTTTTATAGGTTTTAGTTCCACCTCTTTTTTTAAAGAGCTATCAAAAATTTTCATAGAGAAACCTTTGGGGTAGTCTAAATGTAGATGAAATTATATCGAAAATGTGTGAGGAGGGTTTGATGAGTATATTTCTATCCTATTTCTGCCGTTTTTCTTGGCTCTGTAGAGAGCTTCGTCCGCTTCGGAAAAAGGTTCATAAAAGTTTTTATGTTTTGGACATATTCTGCTGATACCTATACTAGCGGTTACGTTTATTTTTTTGTTTTTGTAGATTATTGGTTTGCTAGAAATGGCTTCTTTAATTTTTTTTGCTATTTTTATAGCCTTGTCCAACTTTGTTTCAGGTAAAATCACAACTATCTCTTCACCGCCGTATCTCCCTACAAAATCTGTTTCTCTTAAGGTTGACAATATTCTTTTTGCGCTCTCTTTTAAAACTTCATCTCCCGCTAAATGCCCGTAAGTATCGTTGATTTTTTTAAAATGATCTAAATCCACTATCATTATAGAAACGGGATGTTTATATCTTTTTGCTCTTTTAAATTCTAGCTCCAACATCTCCTCTAAATATCTTCTGTTCCATAGTCCGGTTAATGAGTCTGTTTTACTCAATAGCTCTATCTCTTTAGTTCTCTCCTTTACAAGTTTTTCCAGTCTCTCTTTCTCTTCTTGAGACTGTTTTATTGCTGCAGTGTAAATAGCTCTAGCGATAAATAGAGCTATAAATAGAGCTATTAAGCTTGTGCTTAAAGCAGTGTTTAAGAGTCTAGTCTCATTTTGTTTGTAAGGAGCCGCGTCTATAAGCAGCAGAAGTTTTTTGTGTTCATTGTTAAATACCGAATCTTCTATAATCATTCTATAAACGGGTCGGCCGTTAAACTCTACTATCTTTTTATTTTTTAGTTTATTATCATCGATTTTTTTACCTATGATGCCTTCGTTACTGCTAACCAATACTTTGCCCTCTTGGTCTATTATAGAGATTTGCAAGATATTTTTTGCATGTTTTACGTAGTTTTTTAAAAAAGTTTTTATATCTGTTTTTTGGAAAATAGTCATACTGTTTTTTATTGAGCCTTCTATCGCTTTTAAAAGATTTAAAAGGTCTATTTTTCTATGTGAGAGTATAAGTTCCGAAACTCTTTTTTCAAAAAACGAGTACTGCGGAAGTTCGACGGCTAGATCGATTATTCCTATGAGATCATTGTTCATAGTAATAGGATAGTATATTGCCATTACTTTTACGTAATCTCTTGTTTCAAAGAAAAACTCGCCTATTTTTTGATCTCCTTGCATGGTTCTTCTAAAACTTAAAGAGTTATAGACTTTTCCGATTTCATCTTTAAACATAGAGTTTTTTATAGTTCCGTCCGGAGCTAAAAATCTAAACTCAAAAATATCGAGACCCAAGGACATATCGCTGACAAGTTTTTGTAGATTCATAGTAGATTTTATTTCTTGAAATCTTTTTATAGCTGATATTATGGAGTTTACAATATCTTTAGAGTCGCTTTGCATCTGTTTTAACAAAAGATTTTTTTGAATATTGTAATTATAAAATGAGATTGCCGATAGAGACAAAACTAAAAGTACAAGCAAAACTACGATATTGTTTTTTATAAATATTTTACTTTTTTTCATTGTTTGTTTTTATTATCTTTTCTTTTTCTTGGATCGGGATTTTTATATAGTTTATATACTTTGTCTAAATCATTTTTGTGATAAGACCTATTCCATCTTTCCGTATGACAAGCGTTGCACATCTTTTTTTGAGTTATTGGATCATTGGGGCTTGCTAAAAAGCCGCCGCCTTTTTTTGTTTTTCTAGCGATTTTTATATGTAGACTCCCAGGTCCGTGACACCCTTCGCATTGGACGTTTGCGAGTCTTGGGGTCTCTTCTATTGATTTAAATCCGGTTGGGACGCCAAAACCGGTCGTATGGCAAACTAGGCATTTTGGATTGGTTTCGTATCCTGTTTCTACCAATCTCTTAAAAGCAAAATCGTGTTTATCTTTTTTTCTCCCTATAAAAAACTCTCTGTGGCAAAGTCTGCATTTTGAATTTCCCACATAGTAATATTTGCCGGAGTTTATCTCCTTTTTGTATTTTTCTTCGCCTAGAGCTTCTTTTAATGGGATTTTAAGTTGAGGAGACTCTAGTTCCTCTTTTATTCTTTGTTCGTTATCTTTCGAATTTAGACTAGTAGTAAATATAATCAAAACAATTGCGCAGCATAAGCCGCTAAATATCTTTTTTTTATTTTTACGCATATCTATCAACCCTTATGCAATCGTTGCAAAGACAAGTATAACATATAAAAACTAATTATATTATATTCCCTATAAATTAAAAACTAAATTGTTCTAAAAATGTCACTGCCAAAAATAAGAGTGTAATTTTATCTTATAAAGATAAAATTTTTTTAAAATCAAAAACTTTATTTGATAATTTTTATTCGCTTATAAACTTTTTAAAATAAAAAGCGTTACAATCTCTATTAAGACTAATAAAAAGAGAATTAAAACTCGTTTAAAATCGAAAAATGAGAAAAAGTTGTTAATGCCGAATCTTTTTATAGTCAAGAAAAATAGAACAAATCCAGCTAAACTTGTGGCTAACGCAAGACCGGCAGCTTGAAGATATAGTATAAAAACGAGTGAAAATATTAGATTTAGCACTAAAGAGTAGACTCCTATCTTCGCGGCGATATTTTGTTGATGATTGGCGTAAAGCCATAATGAAAAAAGTTTTGTTAATCCGTACGGAATAAGCCCTATAGAGTACATACTTAAAACTAATGCCGTTACTTTCGTATCTTCAAAATTAAACGCTCCCCTTTCGAATAAAAGCTTAATAATCTCTTCGCTCAGCATAACGGCTCCAATAGACGATAAAGTTAATAAATACAGTAGCAACCAAAAACTATCTTTCAATATTTTTTGAGCTTCTTCGATATTTCTGTTTTTAATCTTTTTTGAGATTGATGGAAAAAGCGCCGTAGCTGTCGCAATGGCAAACAGAGCTAAAGGGAGTTGAAAAACTCTATTGGCATAGTAAAGATAGCTAATCGATCCACTTACTAAAAAAGAGGCGAGCCAAGTATCTAAAAATGCGGATATTTGAGCTGTCGAGTTGCCTAATATGGCCGGGATAAAATTTTTGTAAAATTTTTGTAAATCCTCTTCTATTTTTTCTCTTTTTTTGTTTAACTCTTTAAATGATAGTATCAGTCTTTTTAGTATATTTAGTTTTTTAGAGATATAAAGATGTATTAAAACCTGTAAAGCGCCGCCTATTAAAACGGCTATACTCATAGCAAAAACGATATTTTCCTTTTCGCTTTTTTGAAAAATTATAAGCGCAGATATCAAAGATAGATTAAGCAGCGCGGTTGAAAAAGCGGTAGTCGCAAAATGCTCTTTGTATTGTAAAAGAGCGGCTAAAAAAGTGACTATAAAGATAAAATCCAAATAGTAAAAGTTGATAGCCACATATAAAGAGGCTTTGTTTATAAGTTCTTCATCAAAGCCGAAAGCTATCAATTTTGTAAAAAGGGGAGAAAAAAGCGTAACTAAAATGGAAAAGATGAAAATTATTGTAAAAAATCTGATAAAAACGGCAGCCGCAAATCTATTTTTATGTTTTGAAGCTATATATGAGGGAAGAAAACTTTGAGCAAACGCGCCTTCGGCGAAAATTCTTCTAAAAAGATTAGGGAATTTAAAAGCTACGAAAAAAATATCGGAATATATGTTTGCTCCAAGTATTGAAGCGGTTAAAAGATCTCTTATAAAACCTAGTATTCTAGATATAAGTATTCCAAAACTGTTGGTAAAAATCTTTTTTAGCATTTCGTCGCTTTTTTAATGAAAATATATCAAATTTGTACTTAATACAAACAAATAATATTTTGATTTCTATTTTTAACTTAATCTAAAGAATTTTTACTACAATACGAAAAAAAATTGGAGCTGGATTTGATTGTCGGTCTTATAGGAAAAGTGGAAAAGAAAGAGCCAACTTCGATACATTTAAATGTAAATGGCGTTATTTACGAAGTTTTCGTTTCCGTAAACTGTAGTAGCGAGATAGAAAAGCAAGATATAAAACTTCATATTTCTCATATAATCAGAGAAGATAGCGAAACTCTTTACGGTTTTTTGGATATCAACGAAAAGATTATGTTTGAAAAACTCATAAAAATAAACGGTGTGGGACCCAAAGTCGCTATGGCTATTTGTTCAACTTTTAAGCCCGATATGTTTGTAAAGATTGTTGAGGAAAAGAATGTGACTTTGTTGAAAAAAGTCCCAGGAATAGGTCCTAAAAGCGCATCAAGGATTTTGGTTGAGCTTGGGGAGTTTAGTTTAGAGGGTTCGACTCCTCAGTTGACATCCGCACATCAAGAAGCTATTATGGCTTTGGAATCTTTGGGATTCAAAAAAGATCAAATTCAAAAAGTTTTACAAGAGTGTACTGCTTGCGATACGCCATCTTTGGTTAAAGAGGCGTTGAAAAAAATTCAAAAAATATAAAGGGGTTTGATGAGATACGCTATTTTGTTCGGCGGTAGCAGCTTCGAGCATGAGATAAGCATAGTTAGCGCCATAGTTTTGAAAGAGAGATTAAAAAGCGATACCGTTTTTATTTTTTTGGATGAAAACAGAGATTTTTATCTGATAGATAAAAAAAATATGAAATCGAAATATTTCAGCTCTAAAGAGTATAAAAACTCAACTCAACTGATTTTGAAAAGAGGCGGTTTTTATCAAAAAGGATTGTTGGGCGAAAAGAAAATAAATCTCGATGCGGTTGTTAACCTTATTCACGGAAGAGACGGAGAAGACGGTAAAGTCGCGGCTCTTTTGGATTTTTATCAAATCTCCTATATAGGTCCTAGGATTGAGGCTTGCGCTATTAGTTTTAATAAACATTTTACTAAAATGTTTGCAAAAGAGCTGGGATTAAATGTTTTGGATTATCAGATAATAAAAAAAGATGAGATAAAGCCTTTAAGATTTGAATATCCGGTTATTATCAAGCCTTTGAGACTTGGAAGCTCTATCGGGGTAAGCGTGGTAAGAGAGGATAATGAGTTGAGCTACGCTTTGGATGTGGCTTTTGAGTTTGATGATGAGGTTATAGTTGAGCCTTTTATTGAGGGTATAAAAGAGTACAATCTAGCCGGATGTAAAGCGGGAGAGTTTATTTTTTCCATCATTGAAGAGCCTAAAAAGATGGATTTTTTGGATTTTGAGAAAAAATATCTCGATTTTTCAAGAGGAGAACAGATAAAGCCGGCTCAAATACAAGATGATCTAGAAAACAGAATAAAAGAGGCTTTTAAAAAGGTTTACGATCCGCTTTTTTGCGGAGCTTTAATAAGATGCGATTTTTTTGTTAAAAATGGAGATATTTATCTAAATGAGATAAACCCTATTCCCGGAAGTCTGGCAAATTATCTTTTTAGTGATCTAGATGATGTTTTAAGCAGACTTTCAGATTATTTGCCAAAAGAGAAAAAGATAGATATAGATTATAGGTATATCCACACAATTAGCGGGATAAAAAATAAGTAATGGCTGCGAAAATTTATACTTGGGCTATAGGTCAGATCGTTAGCGTAAGAAAGCTTGTAGGGAAAAACGGCAAAGAGTTTGTGGAAGTAGCTTTAAATATGAGCATAGACGATAAAGAAGCGCAAAAAGTTTTTATGACAACATATCTCAATTTTAATACCAAAGAATATAAAAGGCTTTCGGACAGTGTCGGGAAGTATATGGCGGCAGCTTTTAAAACTTTTATGAAGAGCGACGAAAAGAGCGAGCTTAAGACTTTTACTCACGACAAAAGTATAGATTATCTGATTTTTGAGAAAAACCCGCTAGAGGTGTGACATAAAAGTATTGGATATAGCTATACTTGGAGCTGGCGCTTCAGGACTTATGTGCGCCTCTTTTTTGAAGGGTAAAGATTACGCTTTGATTGAGCATAACTCCAGTATAGGAGCCAAGATAAAGATTTCAGGCGGAGGCAGATGCAATATAACCAATAAAAGAGTCTCTTTCAAAAACTATCTTGGCGAATCCGAATTTGTAAAAGAGGTTTTAAACGGATTTTCTAACGAAGAGCTTATTAAATGGCTAAAAAAACGCTCTTGTTCACCGGTTTTGAGAAAAAAGAACCAATTTTTTTGCCCGCATAGCTCGCAAGAACTAATAGATATTTTTTTAAAAGAGATAGAGAAAAAAAAGATTTTTTTGAATAGAGAAATTAAAGATGTAAAAAGAGTCGATGACGTTTTTTTGATAGAAACATCTAAAGAAAATTTTTATGCGAAAAAAGTCGTCGTGGCTACGGGAGGAGTTAGCTATAAAAAGATAGGTGCTACTGAAATAGGTTATAAAATAGCTAAAAAATTTGGACACGAAATCGCTCCTTTGAGACCGGCTCTCGTTGGCTTTACGGTTCAAAGTGAGCAGTTTTGGTTTAAAGAACTAAGCGGTATATCTTTTGAGACCGTTGTGCAAGTCAAAGAAAAAATTTTTAAAGACAATATTTTGTTTGCTCATAAAGGAATAAGCGGCCCTGCCATACTTAACGCTTCGTTGTACTGGGACAAAGGTGGCGTAACTATCGATTTTTTAAACGGAAAAAAAGTGGAGGAGTTTTTAAGATATCAGTATAAACAGATTGTAACATTGCTGCCTTTTCCTAAAAGATTTTCCAAACTTTTTTTGAACTCTGTAGGCGTTGAAGACAAAAAGATCAAAGAGTTGAAGAAAGAGGATTTAAAAAGATTGAAACTTTTGGAAAAATATACATTTTCACCAGCAGGGACTTTCGGCTTTGAAAGAGCAGAGGTAACAAAGGGAGGAGTGGTTATAAAAGATATAGATAAAAATAGTTTGATGAGCAAGAAAGTTAAAAATCTATATTTTATTGGCGAAGTTTTGGATGTTACGGGAGAACTTGGAGGATATAACTTTCAGTGGGCTTTCAGTTCTGCCGTAAAAGCGGCGAGGCACATTAATGACACTATTAGAGATTGCTGAGATTATAGGGATAGCCGCTTTTGCTTTAAGCGGTTTCTGGGTGGCCGTAGAAGAAAAACTTGATCTTTTAGGAGTTTTTATAGCCTCTTTTTTAACGGCTTTAGGCGGCGGAATCATAAGAGATGTAATAGTTGGAAAGCTTCCTTACTCTTTTGTTAACTTTTTGCCTTCAATGATAGTTCTTTTGGTTATTGTTTTTGCTATCGCTTTGAAACTTCATAAAAATTTCGGTTTCCAAAAAAGAAAGATTTTTATCATTAGCGATTCTATAGGTCTTGCCTCATTTTCTATTTCAGGAGCCCTGATAGGACTTGAAGCTGAGTTGAACTATTTTGGAGTGGTGCTTTTGGCTTTGATAACTGCTGTTGGAGGAGGAGTTTTAAGAGATGTTTTGCTTAACAGGGTTCCTATGATTTTAAAAGCGGAATTTTATGGAAGCATATCCATCATAATAGGTACTTTTCTCTTCTTAGCAGATAGATTTTACGAAAACAACATATTTATTACGGTTTCGCTTTTTTTGTTCGGTTTGGCTTTGAGACTTTTTGCGTTTTATAAAAATTGGCAACTTCCTAAAGTTTAGAGAGAGTTTCTCAACTCTCTTCTTCTTGGCAGTTTGAGCAGATACCATACATATTTAGTTCGTGAGTTATAAGTTTGAAGTCGTGTTTTTGGGCGATAATTTCTTGAAGCGACTCTAATCTTTCGTCAAAAAACTCTATAATTTTTCCGCATTTTAAACAGATCATATGATCGTGATGCTCTCCTCTGTTTAGTTCATATTTTTTTCCCTCTACTCCAAACGATATTGAGTTTATAAGTCCCTCGCTCTCCAAAAATGAGAGTGCTCTGTATACTGTAGCTAAACCTATATTTTTATTGATTTTTTTTACTTCCGTATATATCTCTTCCGGTGTTAGATGTTTTTTAGAGTTGAAAAGCGTTTTAAGTATATCTTCTCTTTGGGACGAATATTTCAATCCTTTAGATTTTACCAACTCTTTTAACTGCTCTTTATATTGACTGAAATCTTTAGCCATTTTTGCCTCTTTAATATTGATGTAGCTCGTATAGCTTAAACACCATTTTTAATGCATCTAGGATTTTTCAATATATTTTGTTTTTGGCAACTCCTTAAAATTTTTCATTTGATATAATACCAAAAAAGTGAAAGGATAAGAGAATGTATCTATATACTTCGGAATCAGTTTCACCGGGACATCCAGATAAGTGCGCGGATATTATTGCGGATAAGATAGTTGACGAGTTATTAAAAATTGACAAAAATGCTAGAGTAGCGACTGAAGTTTTTGTGGTAGGCAAAAACGTTATAATCGGCGGCGAAGTAAAAGTAGACAAAAAAATAGATAAAGATTTTTATATGCAATGCGCAAAAGAGGCTTTAAGATATATAGGATATCCCGAAAGAGGTTTTTCAAACGAAGAGACAATCTATCCTGATGAGTTAAATTATGAGGTGTTTGTAAGTAGGCAATCTCCGGATATAAGTCTCGGCGTTGATAAAGATGAGGAGATAGGAGCGGGCGATCAAGGAATGATGGTTGGTTTTGCGACGGACGAGAGAGAGGATTTTATGCCGATGGCGTTGATGATGTCAAGAGAAATTAGGGATATTCTATATAATCATGCAAAGTTAAATAGCGAATTTTTTGGAGTTGATTTGAAAACGGAGATTGTTTTAGATTATGGCTCAAAAGACAACTTTGATAATAATTTGCCAAAAAGAGTCGATAAGTTGGTAGTCGCCCAATCGCATAGCTCAAGAATAAGTGAGGAAGAGGTTAAAAAAATAGTAACAGAGCTTATTTTAAAAAAATCCTCGTTTAAAGATATGTTCGACGAGAATACGGAGTTTATTATAAATGGAACGGGCAAATTTATCATACACGGACCTATAGCTGATTCTGGACTTACCGGTAGAAAAATTGTAGCTGATACTTATGGGGCTTATGCGCCGATAGGCGGCGGAGCGCAAAGTTCAAAAGATTATACAAAAGTTGATAGAAGCGGTTTATACGCCGCTCGTTGGTTAGCAAAACATATAGTTGCGTCAGGTTTAGCAAAAAAAGCTAAAGTAGTAATCTCTTATGTTATAGGGCTTTCAGAACCTCTTTCGGTTACTGTTGATACTATGCACACTACAAAAACGTCTTTAAAAGACGAAGAGTTGTCTCTTCTAATAAAAGACAAGTTTGCTTTAACTCCCTCTTGGATAACAAAAAAGTTTGGTTTAGATGAGCCGATAAAAAGAGGTTTTACCTACGTACATACCGCCGCTAAAGGACAAGTCGGATATGAGGAGTATCCTTGGGAGAGTCTTGATGAACTTGAATGGTTTAAAAAAATTTATAAAGAGTTTAGTTAAGCTATAGCTTCACGTAGAAATGAAGATAAAAAGGGAATGATTTTATTCTTTAACGTAGTATAATTCGTTTTTTTCCGCTTTCCTTTGATTATTATAGTAAAATTAGCTTACTAAAATATGGGGAGCTATAGAAAAATGAAGAAAATTTTTTTAATCTTTTTGTTAATTTCTTTTGGATTTAGTTCCGTGCATATGGCTAAAATAGAGCCATTTGAGATATATTCTATAAAATCTTCCGTTAGCGGTAAAGTTGTTAAGAGCGATCTTTCAAAAGAGGGAGAAAACGTCGAAAACTACGAAATTATAAAGATTGATTCAAAAATTGATGAAGTAAATTTAAAATCTTTGAAAATCAAACTTGAAAATCTCAAAAATATATTGCACACAGATATAAAGATACTTAAAAATCTAAAAGAGTTAAGCAGGGTTAAAAAAGAGAATTACGAGCGTATTAAAGACCTTAAAACCAAGTCTAAATTTGAAAAAGATGCTAAATTGACAGATTTTTTGTTAACCAACAATCAATATCTAAATCAAAAAGAGAAGATAGAAAATCTAAAAAATCAGATAGAAGATATAAAGTACAATATCAAAAGACTTAAGGATATTTTGGAAAAGAAGAGTGTAAAAGTTAGCGGATATGTATATAAAATACATGTTAAAGAGGGCGATTTTGCGGCTATCGGAACTAAACTAGCGGATATTGCGGACACCTCTAAAGCCAAAATCGTAATATATCTCGATAAAGAAGAGATTGAAAATATTGAAAACAAAAAGATATATATAGACGGAAAAGAGACAAAACTTAAATTTTCTAAAATCTATAAAGTTGCCGATCCCGTGCATATTTCAGCTTATAGAGCCGAGATAGTTTTGAAAGCTCCTAAAATATTTTCTAAAATCGTAAAGGTGGAGATAAAATGAAAAAAACGACTTGTCCATTAGACTGTTATGACGCTTGCAGTATTGTTTTGGAAGATAAATTAAGAGGCGATAAAGATCATCCCGTAACCAAAGGGCATCTTTGTTATAAAATGAATCACTATCACAACTTTCCCCAGCTTGATAGCGCCTATTATAAAGGGGAGAAGATATCGCTTAGCGATGCTTTAGATATCTTGGAAGAGAGGCTTAAAAAGTGTGAGCCTAAAAAGGTCTTACACTTTAGAGGAAGCGGCAATTTTGGCAAAATGCAAGCTATAACCGATCTATTTTTTGCAAAATACGGCGCGGTTTTAACAGTTGGGAGTCTATGTGACGCGGCGGGACAGCTGGGGATCGAAGAGGGAAGGGGAAAGAATCTCATACTGCCTACAACGCAGATACAAAAGAGTGAACTTGTTATCGTTTGGGGAAGAAATATAACTTCAACCAACTCTCATATCCTGCCGTTTTTAAACGGTAAAACCGTGGTTGTAATAGACCCTGTAAAAACTGATATTGCCAAAAAAGCGGCAATGCATCTGCAGATACGCCCAAGGACAGATTTGGAACTTGCTTGTATGTTGGCAAGATTTGTATATATGCAAAATGCGGAAGATGAAAATTTCATAGAAGATAGAACCGAAGATTATGAATTTTTCGCAGATTTCATAAAAACCTATAGAATTGTTTCTACCGTTGATAAAATAGGCGTGGATATACTTGATATCGCTACACTGGCTGAACTTATGCAGAGTATGAAAACGGTTATTTTGGTCGGCAACGGAGTGCAAAAATACTCGCACGGAACGGAAGTCGTAAGGATGATAGACTCTCTTGCGGCAATGCTTGGACTTTTTGGAAAAGAGGGTTGCGGAGTTGGCTTTTTGGGCGATACCTCCGTTGAGCTAAACGATCCGTTAAAAGTTGAGGCTAAAAGGGTACAAAAAGCCGTGGCCGATTTTGGAGAGTTTGACATATCTTTTATTCAAGGTTCAAACCCCGTTATAACTATGCCAAATTCAAAAAGAGTTATTGAGGGATTAGAAAAGAGTTTTACGGTAGTATTTGGCATATACATGGATGAAACCGCTAAGATGGCCGATTTGGTAATCCCTGCAAAAAACTTTTTACAAAAAAACGATATAAGATTTAGCTATGGACACGAATATGTGGGAATTATGCCCAAAATAGAAGATAACCAAAACGCAATAAGCGAATACGAGTTTACGAAAGAGATGTTTAAAAGATTTGGATTTGATGGGCTAAAAAGTGAAGAGGAGTATATAAAAGAGTATGAGAAGCAACTTATGAAAGATGGCGAGTATTATAAGCTACCCTCTTTTGAGGATATTCCATATAGTGAAGAGTTTTATACCGACGCTGGGCTCTTTTGTTTTATAGACGAAGTAGAGGATGAGTTTAATCATGAGGAAGAAGGATTTTATCTAATAACTCCAAAATGCAAAACATCCCTTAACTCCCAATTTAAAAGAGACAATTTTTTATACGTGCATCCTTCAACTTTGTTAAAAGACGGCGATAAAGTTTTAGTAACTTCATCTTACGGAGAAGCTGAGTTTGAAGTGCGAGTCAAGGAAGAGTTGAGAGAAGATTCGGTTTTGGCTTATAGCGGAAATGAAAAAGTAAACTTCCTTACACCTCCAAAAACAGACAATTACGGCAATAACGCAGTTTTTCAAGAAGTTAAAGTTAAAATTAGGAAGGTTGGCTGATGCTTTTAAGCATACAAGAAGCAAGTAAGTGGGCAAGTAGGGAGTTTAAGAAAGAGATAACACCGTCAAATATCTCTTACTTAATTCAATATGGAAGAGTTCAAAAAATTAAAAAAGAGGGTAAAACGTTTATCTTAGCCGATGAGTTAAAAAGATATTATGAACAATCTTTAGTAAAAGAGAAAATATATAAACAAAAGTTCGAGGATATCAATTGGCATCTATCCTTTGATTGGGTAAAAGAAAAAGATAGGACAAAGCATGTTCATAGATTGCATCCTTATAAAGGAAAGTTTATTCCACAACTTGTTGAATATTTTTTGGATGATCATATAGACGAATTTAAAAAGAGAGTTTTTTTTAAAAAAGGAGATATTGTTTTAGATCCATTTGCAGGAAGCGGAACGACTTTAGTCGTGGCAAATGAGCTAAAAATGGATGCTATAGGTGTTGATATTTCACCGTTTAATGCTTTTATCTCAAATTGTAAAGTTGCAAAATATGATATTTTGGATTTAGAGATTGAAATAAAAAAAATTACTCAAAAATTAAAAAATTTTATAAAAAAACAAAGCTATATTAGATTTGATGAAGAATTGAATGATATTTTATCTGATTTTAATAAAAAGTTTTTTCCATCGCCTGATTTTAAAAGATGGATAAGAGAAGAACGCATAGATGAAAAAGAGTATAGTAAAAAAAGAATAGAGGAGTTTTTACTAAAATATTTTGATTTGTTAAAAAAATATGGTTTAGAAATAGAGAACAAAGAAAAGAGCGGTTTTTTAAAAACTTGGTATATTTTGCCTATACAAAAAGAGATAGAGTTTGTTTTTGAAGAAATAAAAAAAGTAAAAAATAAAAATACAAAAAAACTTTTGGCTCTTATTTTGAGTAGAACCATTAGAAGCTGTAGAGCTACAACCCATTCTGATCTTGCAACTTTAAAAGAACCTGTAACTAAGCCCTACTATTGCAAAAAGCATGGTAAAATCTGCAAACCTCTTTTTACAATATATAACTGGTGGGAAAGATATACTAAAGATACCATTAAAAGGGTAAGCGAATTTGATACATTAAGAAGCGATACAAGACAGATTTGTTTAGTAGGAGACAGCAGGGAGTTAGATATTTTATCCGAACTCGAAAGAAAAGATAAAGAGCTTTTTGAGAAAGTAAAACATAAAAAAATTGACGGTATTTTTACTTCTCCGCCATATGTAGGACTTATAAATTACCACGAACAACACGAATACGCTTATGAACTTTTTGGATTTAAAAGACAAGATGAACTTGAAATTGGTCCCTTGTTTAAAGGGAAAGGAGAGAGTGCAAGAAGGGAGTATGTTGAAGGAGTTGCAAAAGTTTTGAAAAATATTAAAAAATATTTAAAAGAAGATGCAAATATTTTTATTGTCGCAAACGATAAATTTAATCTTTATCCAATTATTGCACAAAAAGCGGGACTAAAAATAATTGAAGAGTTTAAAAGACCTGTATTAAATAGAGTGGAAAAAGATAAGAATCCTTATGTGGAGAGTGTGTTTTGGATGAGATAAAAGAACTTTTAAAATATACAATTTATAAAAAATTTGATGATTATGAAAAGACAAAAGAGCCCGCATATATGCCGTTTCATACAGCGCTTCTTGGAAAAGATAGATTGGCTTTGTATCAATTTATCCATTCATTAAATACAAATTTTGGGACTACTATTTTTGAGCCTGTTGGGGTATTGCTTGCACAAAATTTTTTTGATGAAACAAAAAAACAAGAAGATATTGGCAAAGAGGTTTATGAGGGAGCTTTAAGAGTTATAGATGAGATAATTATCGATTTAGAAAGAGGGGCAACAAAACCAAATAAATTAGAAGAGATTGAAAAAATACGAAAAAATCTTTTTATAGGTAAGTTAAAAAAAGTAAAACTTACAAAAGTTGACCTTTTTTGTAAAAAAGAAAATAATATTTTTATGTTTGATATCAAAACTGCAAAACCAAATAAAGGCGCATTTATTGGATTTAAAAGAATGCTTCTTTTATGGTGTGCTGCATATTTAACCCAATATCCGGATACTAATGTCAACTCTTTTATAGCGATTCCTTATAATCCTTATTACCCAAAACCGTATAGTCGTTGGACAATGGCAGGTATGCTTGATTTAGAAAATGAACTAAAAGTTGCCGAAGAGTTTTGGGATTTTTTAGGTGGTAGTGGAAGTTATGAAAATTTGCTTAAAATTTTTGAGGAAGTTGGAAAAGAGATGAGAGAAGAGATAGATGAATATTTTAAAAGATTTAGAAAGGAATAAAAAAGATGAATCTAAAAGAGATAGATTTAGAGTATGTTTTGCATACCTATTCGAGAAACTACGTAAATTTTAAAAGAGGCGAAAACGCTACTCTTTTTGATGAAGAGGGTAAAGACTATATAGATTTTACAAGCGGTATAGGAGTTGTAAGTGTAGGACACGGCAATAAAAAAGTGTCCGAAGCTATTTGCAATCAGGCAAAAAATATTATACATATTTCCAATCTATATCTGATAGAACCGCAAGCGAAACTTGCTAAAAAGTTAGTTGAACTTAGCGGATACGACATGAGGCTATTTTTTGCAAACAGCGGGGCGGAAGCAAACGAAGGTGCCATAAAGATAGCTAGAAAATACGGCGAAGTTGACGGAGAGGTAAAAAGATACAAGATAATTACCCTAAAACACTCCTTTCACGGAAGAACAATCACCGCTTTGAAGGCTACAGGGCAGGAGGCAATGCATACCTATTTTGGTCCATTTCCCGACGGATTTGTTTACGCTGAAGATATTGACTCTATAGAGAGTCTTTTAGACGATCATACGGTAGCGGTTATGATAGAGCTTATACAGGGTGAGGGCGGAGTGGAACCTCAGGATAAAGCTAAAGTTCAAAAACTTGCAAAAAGTTTAAAAGAGAAAGATATTTTGCTGATAGTAGATGAGGTTCAAACAGGAATCTATAGAACCGGCGAGCTGTTGGCTAGCAATCTTTATGAAATTGAGCCCGATATCATTACTTTGGCTAAGGGTCTTGGCGGCGGTGTACCGATAGGCGCTATTATGACAAGATTGAAAGATATTTTCAAACCAGGCGATCACGGAAGCACTTTTGGAGGAAATTACCTTAGCTGTTCAGCCGCCAATACGGTTTTGGATATTTTGGAAGATGAGAAAAATAGGGGCGTTTTGGATGAGAGAATGGTCTATTTTGAAGATAGGATAAACGAAATGGCAAAAAAATATTCCGATATTTTTCAAAAGAGTGTGGGGCTAGGATTTATGAGAGGACTTAGAGCCAAAAGTGGCGAGATTTTGAGCAAAATCATAGAAGAGTCTTTTAAAGAGAGAGTTTTGGTTTTAAAAGCGGGAAGAAATACGGTTAGATTTTTACCGCCTCTTACTATCTCAAAAGAGGAGATAGATGAAGGTATTAAAAGATTTGAAAAGGCAATTTTAAAGGTTAGTGAACAGATATAAAATTGGCGCTTACTTTTTGCTAATGTCAAATAGATAATGTCGAGAGATGGAGTTTTAATGAAATTTTCAAAAATCTTGCTTTTAATACCTCTAGTTTTGATAAGTGACGACTCAATTCTATCTGAGTTGAAGCAAAAAGAGTTTAATATCGATTTTCAAAAGAGCGATGTTGAGTCGAAAAAGTTAAAAGATAGCTGGATAAATCCTATCAATATGAGCTATTCTTACACAAAAAGCGATCAATATGGCCTAGATCAGGAAAACAGAAGTTTTAGGATTATTGTAGATCAACCCATATTTAAAAGTGGAGGAATATACTTCGCTATAAAATATGCGCAAGCAAATAAAATCTTTTCTCATCTATCTATTAAAGAGCAAAAAAAGGAGCTTATAGCAACTGCCATAAATCTTTTATACAACTACAATAAAACTAAACTGCTATTAAAAAAGCAAAAATATATGATCAAAAACTCTAAAATCGATGTTTTAAGGAAAAAAGAGCAGTATTTAAGCGGTATAATAGACAGCTCTTTTTTAGACCAGGCTATTTTGGCTAAAAATCAAAACGAATTAAAATATATAGAGCTAAAATCTACTTTGGAAGATATATTAAAAAGTTTTAGAGACATTAGCGATAAAGATCCAAACACTCTAAAAATGCCTCGCTTTACTCTAATAAAAAGAAGTGATTTTTTAAGAGAAAATATCTCTATAAAAAAGGCAAAAGAGGATGAGCGGGTAAAAAGATATTTTAAAAATATGACAATTGCAAGATATCTACCCTCTCTTTCTTTGACCGCTAGTTATAATACTCAGGAGATTACGGGTTCATTTTATATGCCTCCTGGAAAAGAGAGTTTCAAAGATTATGGATTTAAGATCACTATGCCCTTGTTTGATATCAACTCTTTTAGAAATATCGAATCTACAAAACTTGACTATTTAAAATCTAAACTATTAACTCAAGATATGAAAAGGGCAGAAATCAATAGATACAAAAATGTTTTGAGAAAACTTAGACTTATAGATAAAAAGATAGAGCTGACAAAAGAGGATATCTCTTTATATGAGAAACTTTACAAAGATACGAAAGAGAAATTTGAGGCTGGCGAAAAGACGGTATATGATATAGAGACTATGAAAAATTCGCTAGAGGCAAGGAAACTTGACATTAAAATATATCAAATAGAAAAGCAGATGGCTTTATTGGAACTTTATAAAAGAGTGGAAAATGGTAAGATTTAGTGAATTTATGCAAAATTGGTTATATGATAGTGACGGATATTACGCAAATTTTAAAGCTATAGGCAAAGAGGGCGATTTTTATACCGCAGTAAGCGTTAGTAAATTTTTTGGAGGAGCTATAGCAAAACATCTTATAACGCTTATAGGTGAGGGTAAGATATCCAAAAATGCTGAAGTTTTCGAGATAGGCGCCCATCAAGGCTATCTTCTTGCTGATATTATAGAGTTTATATACACATTGAAGCCTGATCTTTTAAAAACTCTATCCTTTAACATAATAGAGCCTTTTGAGTCGTTGCAAAAAGTTCAAAAAGAGTATTTTAAAAACTCTTTTGGCGATTTGATAAAGTTAAAACATTACGGCTCTTTAAAAGAGGTGAGATCAAAAGAGGCTTTTGTAGTTGCAAACGAGATATTTGACGCATTTCCTTGTGAGCTAGTTTTCAAAGGAGATATGGGATATGTAGAAAATTACAATATAAAATTTTCTAAAATAAGTGATAATGTTAAAAAAATATCTGAAAAATATTATATAGAAAAAGGGGAAGTGGCCATAGGTTATGAAGAGTTTGCATTTAATTTATATTATGCCTTTGAGAGGTGTTATTTTTTAA
>JALWIX010000049.1 GCA_027082175.1 Campylobacterales bacterium | reverse complement strand
TATTAGAGAAGCAATTAAAGAGTATGAAAAAAATCTGTATAAAAAAAATTTGAAGAAAAAAGTTCAAGAGGCTTCATTTAAAGTTAGAGAAAATATGAAAGATGAGATGAAAGACTGGGAAGTGACAAATCTTGACGGATTGAAATATGATTAAAAGAGGCGAGATATATCTAGCAAATCTCAACCCGAAAAAAGGCAATGAAGTAGGAAAGCTTAGATCTGTATTGGTTTTGCAAACGGATATGCTACAAGAGATTTTACATCCTACTATTATAATACTTCCTCTTTCTACAAAACTTATAGATGACGCATATCCGCTGAGATTTAGAATAAAAAAAAGAGATAAGTTAGAAAAAGATTCTGATATTTTATGTGATCAGATAAGAGCTATTGATATAAATAGAATAATATCTAAACCACTGACGGTTTTAACCCAAAAGGAATTGTTGGACATTGAAAATAGATTAGAGATTATTTTAGGATTTATCTAATAAAACTGATATTTGCCGAGAGTAAAAAAGTTTTTATCTTCTCAGAAGATTTTAAAAGAGTATGATGACGGTTCTCTTGAAATTTTCTACAAAATAAATAATGAAAACGAAATCCTGTTTCTGGCTAAAAATGGCTTCCTTATATGAAGATAGTTTCTCCAAAATCTTTACAAGATAGATTAAAAAATATAGCATTAGACTTTATTAAAAAAATAGTTAACGACAAGTTTTGGCGCTTAATCCTTATAAAATAACTAAAAACTAAAGGATCAAGTATGAAGCCCTTCAACAAGCAGCAATCCAAAAAAACTGTAGTTTTACCGCATCTTTAAAAAGAACGAAAGATGAAGATTAGGCACTATCTTATCTGTTACGATATTGCGGATAAAAAAAGGCTTTATAGAGTAAGAAAGGTAGCTTACTCTTTTGCTTTTGGCGGCCAAAAAAGTGCGATAGAGAGTTATTTGTCTCAAAAAGAGCTTGATAAGTTGGCTAAAAGACTGTTTTTAAAAATAGATATCGAAAAAGACAAGATAAACATAATCGAAGTTGAAGAGCGGGTTATACTACTTGGAAAAGCAAAACGATTGATATTTGATAAAGGAACTATTGTCGTATGAACAGAGTAATAGTAGATAAAACTTCATACTTAAATATAAAAAATTCGGTATTGATACTAGAAAACGATATAAAAATACCGTTAAAATCGATAGATTTTCTTATATTGACATATAAAGCCGACATAACTTTAAAAGATCTCTCTAAGTTGGCAAAAAACGATATTGCGATTTTGGTTGTAACGACGAATCCAAAGGAATTTATACATATTCAAAAAAAATATATAAAAAACGCTCACCTTAAACAGAGTCAATATCTCGCTCTTGATAAGAGATTGGAAATCGCAAAATTTATACTTAAAACAAAGATAGAAAAATCTTACGAAACTTTACAGCATTTTAAGCTCAATTTTGAAAAAAACAGAATTTTAAAAGAGTTAAAAAAGGCAAATGATCTACAAACTCTTTTGGGTATCGAGGGTAGTTTAGCAAAAGAGTATTTTAAGTATTACTTTTCAATGTTTCCAAAAACTATAGCTAAAGGCCAAAGAAGCAAAAATCCACCGCTTGATCCTGTAAACGCGCTTTTGTCGTATATATATACGATTTACTATTTTGAGATCTCTACCTGGCTCAATTTTTACGGTTTTGAACCGCTTATAGGATATCTACATACCTCTTTTAGAGAACACATGGCTTTGAGTTCGGATATATTGGAGTTTTTTAGAGCGGACATAGATAGGTTTGTAGCGTATCAGTTTATAGAAAAAAATTTGACGATTAGTGATTTTTCCAAAAGTAAAAGTGGAGTTTATCTAACCCAAAACGGAAGGAAAAAGTTATGGACACAGCTAAAGAGTTTTTTAGAAGAACAAGAAACTTCGATAAAAGAGCAGATAGCAAAAATGAGAGAGCTTATAGAAAAAAGTTCATCATCAAATCGGAAGCAAAAGTAAAAGTTTATGACGGATATATAAATATTAAAAACCAAGATGGAGAGTTTATAATCTCATTTAGAAATATATCCGCTGTTTACTTAAATATTAACGTAGATATTTCACTATATGATCTGTTTCTTTTGTCTAGATCTTTTAAACTATATATGATTGACGGTTATGGGTATATTTTAGGAAGAGTGATAAATTATGAAAAAAGATGATTATTTGATATGTTACGATATAAGCGATCAAAAAAGGTTAAAAAAGGTTGCGAAGTTTTTAGAAAAGGAGTTAGTTAGAGTGCAGTATTCTATATTTATTGCTAAAAATTTTAAAAAAGAGCAAATTTATGAGATTGCGGATAAACTAAACGAAATAATTGATCCTAAAGAAGATGACGTAAGGATATATAAAATCAAAAATAGCGGTATAAGTATGGGAATAGCTTTTGATTTGGATGAAATCTTTATCATTAGATAATTTTTATTAAAGTTTTATTTAAGTATTAAACAAAACTTAAAGTATCGATTTTACGGGGAACTATCTTTTTAAGAGAGGCTAAAAATGGGTTATAAAGCAAACTTTAAGAAAACTACTGTTAAACTAGAATCTCGATCTTATGGGTATTTGAAAACAAAATGTTGCCGTTACAACTAAGACCCGATTTGAAGGGGATTGAGACTTTTTGGGTGCACCTCCGCTCTTTCTGCGGTCTTGCTCTAGTGTTACAACTAAGACCCGATTTGAAGGGGATTGAGACTTAAGTATATTAAGATCACGCATTTTTAACTCCTTTCTGTTACAACTAAGACCCGATTTGAAGGGGATTGAGACTTTCGGAAACTTCCGAAAATTGTTTTGCAACTCATTAGGAAGTTTGTTACAACTAAGACCCGATTTGAAGGGGATTGAGACTTGTTTTTTTTGTTGCACCTCCGTTTTTTCTTTTATTTTGTTACAACTAAGACCCGATTTGAAGGGGATTGAGACGTATTGTAAAGATTGATAAGGGTAACATTATCTCCCTTATCAGTTACAACTAAGACCCGATTTGAAGGGGATTGAGACTTGATAAGGGTAACATTATCCCCCTTATCAATCTTTTCAAACGCGGGTTACAACTAAGACCCGATTTGAAGGGGATTGAGACTAGTAGGACTTGGACGCTTTTTTCTCAAAAGCGTCCAAGTTACAACTAAGACCCGATTTGAAGGGGATTGAGACATATTTGTCATTTTTTTTCCTCCTATATTATTTTTTCGGAAACTTGTTACAACTAAGACCCGATTTGAAGGGGATTGAGACTTTGTTGCACCTCCGCTCTTTCTGCGGTCTTGCTCTAGAGCAAGAGTTACAACTAAGACCCGATTTGAAGGGGATTGAGACACCGCTGGCTGAAGGGCTTTATTCGATTAGCCCTTCGTTACAACTAAGACCCGATTTGAAGGGGATTGAGACGAGCAAGACTCGATAGAGCATCTTCTAGCCCGTGTTTTTTAAGTTACAACTAAGACCCGATTTGAAGGGGATTGAGACTTTCTACTTCGGTAAAATCAAAATTACCAAATTTAAAATAAGTTACAACTAAGACCCGATTTGAAGGGGATTGAGACGATTGATAAGGGTAACATTATCCCCCTTATCAATTTTATGTTACAACTAAGACCCGATTTGAAGGGGATTGAGACCCATGGACCGGTCATCTTTTCGGCACCTTTTATAGGGTTACAACTAAGACCCGATTTGAAGGGGATTGAGACGGTTAAACGATCCTTTTTGCTTCTTTACTTCATCTACAAGTTACAACTAAGACCCGATTTGAAGGGGATTGAGACCGGGTAATGTATCGCTTAAATTTCTCATCCCAGACTTCTATGTGTTACAACTAAGACCCGATTTGAAGGGGATTGAGACTTTTCATTTTTATAACCCTTCAGCAAAAGCTATCAAGTTACAACTAAGACCCGATTTGAAGGGGATTGAGACTCAAGGATAATCGGTTTACCGCTGTTCACAACGCCTTGAGTTACAACTAAGACCCGATTTGAAGGGGATTGAGACTACAATATAAAGCCCGTATGGAATATTTACGGGCTTAGTTACAACTAAGACCCGATTTGAAGGGGATTGAGACTTTCCACTCATTTACATCATTTGTAGTCATCATTCTTTGTTACAACTAAGACCCGATTTTGAGTGAGCGAGGGCAAAGCGAAGCTTTAGAACGATAACTGCTTATCGTTTGTGCCCGAGCGAAAGCCTTGAGTATATGGGAGTCTGAAAATCTAGGATTTTCGTGATGAGCATACGAAAGGCTTGTGTACCTAGAAGAAAATCGAGCGAGAAAAACAAGCGAAGATTTTTGGTTAGCTCACTTTGAGGGGATTGAGTAAAATCGATACATACTACTCCAAACTTTTAGCAACTTTCGGAAATTTGTTTACTTCTAAAACCTCTTTAAACCTTCATATAATAAAAAATCACAAATCGTGTATAAGTCCATAACATATGGCACTCATTATGATATTCAAGAAGGTATTTTACCGGAGATTTAAAATTAAGTGAATAGTGTGGTATTTTGGTATTGTAATCGACGAGCCAATTAGCAAGATGTTTATTAAATTCTTCCAAATCTGTAAAGAGAAGGTCTTCATAGTAATCAACAAACTGTTCTTGAATAGTTCTATTGAAACGTTCATTATGTGCGTTCATTTTAGGGCTTTTAGGATATGTCCAATAATGTGTGAGACCTTTTTGTTCTATTAAAGCGTCAAACTCTTTTTTGAATTCACTACCATTGTCAGAAAGGATTGCAAGTTTG
>JALWIX010000048.1 GCA_027082175.1 Campylobacterales bacterium | reverse complement strand
GCTTATCATAAGCGAATTGTAATATATCCTCTCTAGTCTTTTATACCCTCTAACCCCTTGTAATGTGTATCTGATTTGCACTCCTTTTCCTCCTTACAGGAGTGCCATATCTTTTTGAACTTATGCAATCGACACTATTTGTCGCTAAAATCCAATATAATTATGACATAAACGTAACTTAAATAAACTCGGATTTTACAAAAGACTTTATCACATTAGCGGCAAATGACAAGTTTTTGGAAAACAAAAAATTTTCGACTTGCACCAGAGGAGAAAGAGTCAAAATTTTTAAAAAGCTTCTAAATCTCAAGAAAAAAAGCTACTGAAGCAAGTTCTATTGAAAATCCGGGTTTAAAAAACAAAAACTCTATGAAAGGATGGATATGAAAAAATACCTATCTTTGGCATTGGTTGGAGCCCTTAGTGTAAGCCTGTTTACAGGCTGCGCCACAACTAGTCTGCAAACACAGGCAAAAATGACACGCTCAATCTTTTTGGATCCGGTTAAAAAAGAGCAAAAAACTGTATATGTTGTAGTAAGGAACACTTCCGGACAAGAGGTAAATTTGGAAGATAAACTGATAGCTCAATTGCGGAAAAAAGGTTATAAAATCGTTGATGATCCTGAAGCGGCTAAATTTGTCTTGATGACAAACATCTTGTTTGCAAATAACTTAAAAGAGGCAAATACCGCAAGAGGCGCTAGTGCCGGAGGGGTTGTTGGAGCAGCGGCGGGAGCGAACGGAGGAGGTTCAGACACGTTAGTAGGAGCGATTGCCGGTGCAGTTGTAGGCGGGTTGGTTGCAAAAGCTACCGAAGATGAAATATTTAGAATGGTAGTTGATGTTGTTGTAAGACAAAAAATAGATCAAAAAGTAACAACAACAACAGGAAATACCGAAGGACAAGCAAGTATAAGTAATCAGGCAAGAGCCGGTTTTATGAACGAGTTTTCAGGTCCGATAAGAAGCAAAGACGGAGCCGGACGTCTCAATGATGCTATAACTAACTCTACCGCACAAACATATCAGACAAATTATATTGAGAAAAAAACAAGGGTTTTTGCGGAAGCTGTAAAAATGAACCTTACATTAGCTGAAGCAATACCTGTATTAGAAGATAAAGTCAGCAAATCTATTGCGGGAATATTTTAAAAAAAAGGAGAAAAAATGAGAAAAATTACCCTATTTTTAAGTTCATTTATTGTTTTATTGATATTAAGCGGTTGCGCTAATATCAGAGAGGTGCAGTACACGGCGCTTGAAAAGCCGCAGGAACAAAAAGCAATCATATCTGTAGTGTTGAGAAATAAAGAAATGGGGTTAAGAACAGGAATGTTTAATCCTGCATCAGCAATATACTATACTGCAAAAATTGCCAAGGAGAAGGGGTATAACTATATTAGATTTCTAATGCCAAAAGAGTTGAAAGAGATGATGTTTAACAATGCTGATGAATTGTATGAATGCTATACTAAAGCAACGTTAAATATTTTTGACAAATGCGCTAGAGCGCGAAATGTTAATTATAACACAATAGATGTAAGGTATGGCGTAGCGGCGGAAGCATATAAAATACAACCTTCTGAAGTACTAACTATTCCGGCTGATGATATTCTTGAAAAATTTAAAAATTACGACCTAGATCAAAAAGATTATAAAATCGTTTTTAAGCCATATAAAGGGTGATACTATTAGTAAAAGCCTTGCGACGACTCTTTCTCCCTGTGGCTAAAGCCAAGGGTTTCTGAGTCGTAGGGTTTTGAAAAACTCTTTAAACACGGATTTTGCAATAGACTTTATTACATTAGCACTTAACGCCAGGTTTTTGGCTATTAAAAATTTTTTGACTTATTTTTTGGAGAAAGAGTTCATAATTTTTAAAAAGTCTTAATCTTACGCAAAAGCACTACTGTGACAAATTTTATTGGAAAATCAGGGTTAAAAGCAGATTTGAAAAGTTTTATATGAGATAAATGTTTTAAAACTCCTTGCTAGCCTTTTCTTTATAGAGATCAAATTCGTTAAGAGGTTCGTTATCGGTTTTTTGTGAAAAAATATTTTCTATATGGCTTTGACTCTCTTCTACTAGCTTGTTAAAATCCTCTTCGTTTTCTATATCGCTCTCTTTATATTTGCCTAGCAAGATATTTGTGCTTCCGATGATAACAAGATAGTTTACGCCTCTAAAAGATATAAGCGCTAGTTTATTGTGTTCGTCAAGCGATTTTTCAAATCTTATATTGAGTTCTTTCTCTTTGGGATTTTCTACGTTTATTCTCTTTTTTTTGATTTTAGGCGTTTTTTTGGCGCTAAACATAAATACGATCAAGATAAAAAGAGCGGCGCTGAAAACTCCGCCTACTATCAGCAAAAAAATATCGGAATCTTTCTTTTTTTCCTTTTTTGTCTTTGTAGTTGGCGAAAGTTTTTTTATCATCAGTTTGAGGCCGAAACCGTCGCTTGTTTTGGCGGCGAGCACCGCCGCTTTTTCTACGGTATAGATGATAAGTTCGCTATCTCTCTCTTTTGGAACAAGCTCTATTTGATAGACGAAGGGAGTGTTGATTTTTTTAAGCCAGGCTTTACGAATCTTGGCGTCTTTTAAGATGATGATGATTTTTTCTTTATCTACTTTTTGAACTATAGAGCCGTTGTAAGGAGTGTCAAAATGGAACAGCACCTCTACGCTATTTTTATTTTTTAATTCTTTTATATTGACGTTTAAAATATTTGAAGCGAATATCGTTACTGTAAAGATAAAAATAGTTAAATATCTCAAACCGACTCTCCGTTTTTGTTAGATTACATTAATTATAAAAAAAAATTTATTAATACTCTCTTTTTTTGTATAATCCGTTTCAAATTCAAAAAAGGGATAAAGTGGTCATAGAGCTCTCTTTGGTCGGCGTATTTGTAGGTTTTTTATCGGGTTTTTTCGGTATTGGCGGAGGAATGATACTGGTTCCTCTTTTGATGGCTTTAGGTATAGATATCAAAGAAGCCGTCGGGATATCGGTTATGCAAATGGTTTTTTCTTCACTTTTTGGGACGTATCTAAACTATAAAAAAAATATTTTTAGATTTAATGAGGGCTTTTTCTTAGGACTTGGCGGATTTTTAGGCGCGTTTGGCAGCGGTTATTTTTTGACGTTGGTTGATTCGAAGATTTTAGAGTATCTTTTTTTATCTTTTTTGATTTTTGCTTTTTATAGATTTTTTAAAAAGAGTGTTGAAAATACTCAAGAGAAAAAGTTGCCGCAAACCTTACTTTTTTTTGTGGGAATGTTTATAGGATTGTTCGCTATCTCTATAGGCGTAGGAGGTTCGGTTTTGGTTACTCCTATACTTGTGGGACTCTTTCATTTTGAACTGAAAAAAGCCGTTTCTATGGGACTTTTTTTCGTAATCTTTTCTTCTTTGTCCGGTTTTTTAAGTTTGTCGATTTTTGGGCATATCGATTATGTTTCTGGTTTTATAGTGGGCGTTTCTTCACTTATAGGCGTGTTTTTTGGTATAAAAACGGCACATAAAATAGATGGAAAAAGATTTAAAAATCTTCTTTTAGTGCTTTACTTTGTCGTTTTTGTTTTGATTATTAAAGAGATATTTTTTAACGGATAAAAAGAGGAGTAGTATGGATTTTATAGAGATTTTTGGAGCTAGAGAGAATAACTTAAAAGATATTCATCTAAAACTGCCTAAAAACAGACTGATAGTATTTACCGGACTTTCCGGAAGCGGTAAAAGTACGCTTGCTTTTGAAACTCTTTACGCCGAAGGGCAAAGAAGATATATAGAGTCGTTATCTTCATACGCTAGACAGTTTTTGGAGCGTTTGGAAAAGCCCGACGTAGATAAGATAGAGGGACTTACGCCCGCTATAGCGATAGAACAAAAAACGACTAGTAAAAACCCTAGAAGTACCGTAGGGACTATTACGGAGATTTATGATTATCTAAGACTTTTATACGCAAGGGTAGGGCTTCAACACTGCCATCTTTGCGGTAAGCCCATATCTCATATGAGCGCCGAGGATATTATAAACGAGGTTTTAAAACTCCCCGAAGGAGTAAAACTGGTTATTATGGCTCCTCTTGTAAGAGAAAAAAAGGGAAGTTTTTCTGAACTTATAGAGAGTTTAAGACACAAAGGCTATGTTAGAGCTATGATAGACGGCGTTATGGTAAGACTTGATGAAGATATCGAGCTCTCAAAAACAAAAAAACATACCATAAAGGCCGTTATAGATAGAGTAGTGGTAAAAGATGACAACAAAAGTAGAATAGCCGCAGACGTTGAGAAAGCATTAAAAGAGTCTTATGGCGAAGTTGAACTGCAGATCATAAATTATAAAGATCTAAACCTTGAAAAAGAGCATATCCATTACAGCGAACACCTAGCATGTTTTGACTGTAAGGTTAGTTTTGAGCCGCTTGAGCCTCTTAGTTTCTCCTTTAATTCCCCAAAAGGAGCTTGTCCCGTTTGTGATGGATTGGGTATTAGATATACTCTTGATCTTGCCAAAATCATAGACGAATCTTTGCCTATCGAAAAAGGAGCCGTTAAGATACTTTACGGATATAACAGAAGCTACTATTTTACGTTTTTAAAGGCTTTTTGCGAAGTTGCGGGTATCGATACCGCAAAAACTTTCGAGGAGTTGGAGGAATATGAAAAAAAGGCTATTTTATACGGAAGCGCCGAAGAGGTTAGGTTTAGGTGGAAAACCCACAATATTATGAGAATTTGGCCCGGAGTCGTTAAAATAGCTTACGATATGTTTAAAGAGGAAAAAGAGCTTAACGAGTATATGAGCGAAAAAGTGTGCGACAAGTGTAAAGGATAT
>JALWIX010000047.1:8669-18787 GCA_027082175.1 Campylobacterales bacterium | reverse complement strand
TCGAATCTGTACATAGACAATTTAGAAAACTAACAAAAACTAAAGGAGCGTTCCCTAATGAAAATTCATTATTAAAATTGCTTTATATGGGGATTCAGAATGCCCAAAAAAAGTGGACGATGCCAATCAAAAACTGGAATCTTACACTTTCGCAGTTGGCTATATTTTTTGAAGGTAGGTTAGACAAAGCCTTGAAAATTTAATTTATGCTATAATGCTTTGGTGACACGGAATTCTGAACGGTCTCAAAATCAAAACTGGTATATCAATATCAGAAACTCCTCTATGTTCTAAGTCCCAGATAAATTGCTCAAAATAACTAACTCCAGTAGACATTATATCGGCTAAATCTTTTACAGGAACTATTTCTACTCCTACTTCAATACCTGCTATTTTTTTAAAAATTGTCATTTTTGCACAAACGTTATATACCATAAAAGCATATTTACCAAACTGAACTTCTACTCCAACCTTATCTTTTACAAAATCCATATCTCTATAAGGGGTTCTTCCTACTGACTTAGGTCTATAACCATTTACATAATAATTATTGGAATAATCACATTCTACTTTATAATTATTCCAACCTTTTAAATGAAAATATGTTTTAAATTCATTATTTAGACAGGTAGGGCTATATAAAAGCTTTCCTTTCATAGTTTTTTCTTTGCTTTCTTTTGTTAGACATTTTGAGGCATTAACTGAACTTATTACTTCTTTTATTTCAGATAAGTAATGAGGAAATTTCTCCTCAATTATCTTTTTTCCATTATTAAATGAATATTCAGCTGCTATTATCATATTAAATCTCTAATTAAACTATTTTGTTTCCATTCTTCTGGAATTTGAGATACTTTCTCTTTACCAGTTGGTTTATATACTGGTTTTCCAAGCTCTCTTTTTTTCAATTTTCCGTTTTTTAAATCATTTATTCTTTGTATGGCTATTGATACATATTCTTCTTCTTTATCTATTCCTATTGCTTTTCTATTGTGGAGTAGTGCTGCTATCAATGCAGAGCCTACACCCATAAAAGGATCAAGCACTATTCCGTTTTCATTTGTTAAAGCAAGGACTAATCTTTCAATCAATTCAATAGGAAACTGACAAGGATGGATAGTCTTTTCGGGATGATTTGCTTTTACATTTGGAATATCCCAAAGACAAGTATCAAAATCATTTGCAACTATTTCCCATATATCAGAGGGATTTTTGCCTTTTGGATTACAAGAAGGCTGTCCCTTTTTTGCTCCTTTATAGTGTCTTTTACCTGGATATTTTGAAGGAATCCTAACAGGGTCTAAATTGAAAATATAATCATCACTTTTTGTAAACCATAATATAGTTTCATATCTCCCTGAAAATCTTTTTTTTGCGTGTAATCCGTGTCCAAAATGCCAAATAATTCTATTCCTAAGTTTCATACCAAGATCAAATTTAAAAATATCATAATAATATATATCAAGAGGATATACTTCCCCTTTTTCAATATAATTGCCCACTTCCCAACAAAAGTTTCCATTATCTTTCAAGACTCTATAACACTCTTCAATGACTTTTTTTTGAAAGTCGAGATACTCTTTAAATTTTTTCCTACTTTCGTATGCTTTACCGATGTTGTATGGCGGGGAGCTTACAATAAGCTCAACCGATTTATCTGGAATAGTTTTTAAAAAATCAAGAGTATCTGTACAAGCCACTAATACATCAAAATTTTCTTTATAGACATTACTTTCAACTAAATTTATTTCAAATAGACTCAATATTACTCCTTTTCGTATATACGTATATATCATTCATTTTTTGTTTGTATTATCATATAATGGTTAGTATTATCATATAATATTATTCATATAAAATTTCTTTTATTCTTTTAAAACTGTTACATATGAAAGGGATAGTGTACACTAAAGTTCGCAATTTTACTTGAAGACTCTTTTTTAGATTTTGAAATCTTCAAAAGAGTTGGATAGATTTCCCAGTGAGGAATAAAGCAAATAGGAGGAAGTCTATCTATACGAACTAACAACAAAACAATAAAACCGTTTATAAAACGCATTAAATTAGCATTTCACAAAAAAATTTATATATCATTTTGTACTAATTAACCAAATTTTCCGGTAATATACTCTTCAGATAGTCGTTCTTTCGGATTTACGAAAAACTCTTCGGTAACACCTAATTCTACAAGCTCTCCAAGATACATAAAAGCCGTATAATCGCTGATACGCGCCGCTTGCTGCATATTGTGGGTGACAATAACTATAGTCATATCTTTTTTAAGCTCAATTACCAACTCTTCTATTGCCTGTGTGGATATTGGGTCTAGAGCTGATGTCGGTTCATCAAAAAGTAAAACTTTAGGTTTTACCGCAACTGCTCTCGCTATACATAGACGCTGCTGCTGTCCGCCTGAAAGGGCATTTCCATCCTCTTTTAACCTATCTTTTACTTCGTTCCAAAGAGCCGCTCCCTTTAGAGCTTCTTCAACTCTTCCCTCAAGTTCGCTTCTGTTTTTTATACCTTGAAGTCTAAGACCGTAGGCTACATTATCAAATATACTCATAGGAAAAGGTGTTGGTTTTTGAAAAATCATCCCTATTTTAACTCTCAAATCAATTAGATCTATATTTTTATCCAGAATATTTCTACCTTCAAATATAACTTCACCTTCATATCTATTTCCTGGATATAAGTCGTGGATTCTATTTAGGGTTCTTAAAAGTGTTGATTTGCCGCAACCGCTTGGCCCTATAAGAGCGGTGACTCTGTTTTTCGCAATAGGCATAGATATGTTTTTTAGACTTGGTTTATCGCTTTTAGCATAATAAAAACTTAAATTTTTTATATCGATTTCCAACTCGTCTTTTATTTTGCAAATAGTGGCCATTATTTAACCTTCCTTTTTTTGATAATTAATCTTCCCAAAATATTAACGGATAAAACAAAAACGCCTAAGATAAATGCCGCTGCCCAGCCAAGATTTATCCAGTCTTCATAAGGACTCGTAGCAAAGTTAAACATAGTTACCGTAAGCGACGGCATTGCCTCGTTAAGGTTTGTAGTAAAAAAGTTGTTGTTAAAAGATGTAAATAGCAAAGGGGCCGTTTCTCCCGCAATTCTTGCGATTGAGAGTAAAATTCCTGTTATAACGCCTACTTTAGCGCCTCTATAAACTATTTGAATGATAACTTTATATTTAGGCGCTCCAAGAGCATAGGCTGCTTCTCTAAGTTGCTGGGGCACAAGGTTTAACATATCGTCAGTGGTTCTAAGAACGATAGGAACCATCATAATCGCTAAAGCTACCGCTCCCGCCCAACCGTTAAAGTGTCCTACGGGAGCTACCAAAATAGCATAAACAAAAGCGCCTATGACTATAGATGGGGCACTCATCATGATATCGCTAATATCTCTTATAAAATTTGCAAATTTAGAGTTTTTGCCATATTCGCTCAAATAGGTTCCGGCTAAAATCCCAAGAGGAATACCTATAGCCGAAGCAACTCCTACTAAAATAAGTTGTCCCACTATTGCGTTTCTAAGACCGCTCTCTTCACGTCCTGGAGGCGCCGTGTCATATATGAAAATTTTCATACTCATAGCATCTAGACCTTTAGAAACTAAAGTCCACAATATCCAAAAAAGAAAAAAAAGGCCTATTAGAGCCGATAGTGTCGATAACGCTAAAACTATGTTATTGATTATCTTTCTTTTTATCATATCTCTTTCCTAACTTTTCTTAAAAAGTAAAATTTTGCGGTGGCTATAACCACGAAACTGATAACAAATAGAATTAGCGCCAGATAAAATAGACTTGCATAATACAAATCCCCATCAGCTTCTGTAAACTCATTCGCTAGTGTTACGGGAATACTAGTAGCGGCATTGACTATAGAATCCGGTATTTTGTGCACATTTCCCATAACAAACGTTACAGCCATAGTCTCGCCGATTGCGCGACCAAGAGCCAATATGATAGAACCTATAATCCCGGCTTTCGCATAAGGTATAACAACATCTTTTATAACATCCCATTTGGTTGCTCCAAGAGCATAAGCCGACTCTTTTAGAATATCTGGCGTGGTATTCATACTATCTCTTGTGATTGCGGCCATAAAAGGTAAAATCATAATAGAAAGTACAATCCCGGCAGTTAAGAGTCCAAGTCCATTGCCGCCAAACCATTCTCGAATAATCGGCGCGAAATAAAAAAGTCCCCACATACCGTAGATTATAGAAGGGATTGCCGCTAGCATCTCTATAGCGGTCCCAATAGGCGTTTTAAGTTTTTCAAAAGCTATTTCGGTTAAAAATATAGCGATCCCTATAGCTATAGGCGTAGCTATAATCATAGCTAAAAACGTAGAAACTACTGAGCCAAAAATTGCTGGAGCTCCTCCAAATATCTCCAAATTTGGAGCCCATTTTGAGTTTGTTAAAAAATCAATTCCAAAAGCTTCAATGGCAGGTTTTGCCTCTTCAAAAAGCACCCAGAAGATCGTTACCAAAACTATCAAAACCAATATAGCAGAGAGTTTGGAAAGGTATTCAAAACTCTTATCCACTATCTTTTGCACGACACCCCTTTAATTTTTTGGCGGATTTTACTCTCTTTTGATTACAAATAGATTACATAAGTAGTAAAACACTTAATGCAGGCAAAAAAGGAGTAAGAATGAGATTGCCTGCAGTAAATGTTTAAAATTTTCTTTATCAGTCGCAAGCCTGGAGTTTTTAAAACTACAGACTATGGACTGATTAGTAAAAATCACCAATTTACCTCTGCTGTAAACATATATTGGGTAGCTTTTTTACCGTCTATTTCTTCAGCGTCATAAGACTTTACATTTCCGATAAATTTCACATTTTTGTTGTATTTATACGCCAAGCCCGCTAAATATTGGCTTTTATCTTCTCCCGCATGACTATATGCGTCATCTTCAATTTTCCAGTAGTCGTATCTTCCAAGAATAGACCATTTTTTAGCAGGGCGAAATTCGCCGTTGAACGTATAACCTGTACCTCTGCCTTTGCCTTTATTGTACGTGCTTGACGAAGAGTCAACATACATGCCCGCAATTAAAAACATAGGCTGGTTATATACCGCATGTATACCCCACCATTTCTTTGTAGAAGGATTACCTAATGAATCTGCCGGCTTATAGTTGTTGTCATTGTTGTATTGACCAGTAAAAGAGAGATCAAAATATTCATCTTCCGTTGGATGAACATGTTTTTTACCTGTTCCAAATATATTGGCAGTCAAACGCCATTCATAAGACATTTCTGTTCCGGAGTGGTCACCATGATATCCTTCACCGTTGAAAATTCCTATTTCAGAGCTAAAATAGTCCATTTTTGTTTTGAAATTGATACCAAGATCAGCAGAATTAGTTAAATTTGCAGCCGTACTATCTTCAATAAAAGTTTTAGATATAGAGCGATAGAGCCATCCATGATGCTCTTCCCAATCTATCCAGGTTCTGTGTACTTGACCAAACTCCACGCCCGTATAAGGCAAAATATTGTCCAGGTATATATACGCATATTTTACGCGAACTTCCCAACTATTTTTATCTTCTCCAGTAGTTTCGTCAACATTTTGAAACGTATCTAAAGTTAATCTCATGTAATCTTTTTTATTCCAATAGGCTTTTACTTGAAAATAGTTTCTTCTAGTTTCAAATTCGCTATTGTCTTTATCGTCCGATGTTCTATCGTTTGTAAAAGTATAACCAAGGTAATGTTTTCCGCTAAATTTTAGTGTTTTTACTTTTGATTTTACTTTAGTGCTTTTTAAGGCTTTGCTCATTTCGCTTTTTATAGTCTCATTTTGAGCATTAACCTCTTTTGCGCTTATAAACTCTCCAAGTTCTACTCTATTTGGACCCGGTTTAGTATAGATTGCGCCCGTATCTTTGTCTTGATAAAGGGTAATGGTAGATGCTCCTACAACTGTTGTCGCTAATGCCGCCGCTACAAACGAGAGTGTAATTTTTTTCATCTTTGTTCTCCTTTTGTATTAATAAACTTCAAAAAGTTAAATATTTTAAACCTTTACTTTGGTTCAATCCCAATCTCTTTCCAATAATCTTTGATCATATCTTTTGTCTCTTTTGGCAATGGAATATATCCGAGTCTTTTTGCCGATTCGTCACCGTTCTTAAATGCCCAGTCAAAAAACGATACGACCTTTTTATTAGTTTCAGTTTTTTCTCTAGGAAGTAAGATAAATGTTCCCGCAACTATCGGGTAGCTACTCTCACCCGGCTGCAGTACAAGTATTTGATAAAAGTGGTTTTGCGGTTTCCAAGAAGCGTATTTTGCGGCTGCTTTAAAATTCTCTTCTACAGGCTTTACCCACTTGCCGCTTTTTGTCTGTATTGTTGCCGCTTTAAAATTGTTTTTTCTTTTATATGCATACTCCACATAACCTATGCTGTAAGGCGTCTGTTTTAAAAGATTTGATATGCCTTCATTTCCTTTTCCACCAATACCTACAGGCCAGTCAAGAGCTTTTCCTACGCCTACCTGGTTTGCCCAATCTTGACTTACGTGACTTAAAAAGTAAGAGAAGTTAAATGTTGTTCCGCTACCGTCGCTTCTGTGTATAACTGTGATTTTTTTATGTGGAAGTTTAATGCCAGGGTTATCTTCAGCTATAGCTTTATCATCCCAATATTTTATTTTACCCAAGAAGATATCCGCTATGTCTTTGTTCTCAAGTTTTAACTCCATATCTTTAACTTCAGGAAGATTGTAAACAACAACTATACTGCCTATTACCGCTGGAAATTGGTATAATCTTTTTTTATCAAGTTTTTTTGGTTTAAGCGGTTTATCGCTAGCGCCAAAATCAACAATTCTAGCGCTTACTTGTTTAATACCTCCGCCAGAGCCAATCGACTGATAGTTCACTTCGTTTCCCGTAGCTTTATGATAGTCATAAGCCCAATCGTAATATAAAGGCGCTGGAAAACTTGCGCCTGCGCCGCTGATTCTATCTGCATATGCGCCGCCGCTTATCATAACAAGGCTGATTGCGGTTAATGCAGCTTTTTTAAGCATTTAGACTCCTTTTTTATGTTTGATTAATCCTCTCAACTCAATCTTGACAATGAAATAGTATAATTGCTAAATTACAAAATGGTTACTTTTGCAAAAGCCATTGTTACCAAAGAGTAACCCTTTTCTTTTATAATCCGACAACCATTTAACAGATATAATCAAGCAGGGGTTGAAATGCTAAAAAACTACCAAGAAAAACTAAACTATATAAACGCTTTAGTTAGCGATGTCGCCGGTAATGTTTTAAATGCGCATAAAATTGCTTTAGATTCATTTGAAAAAAAAGATATCAAAAAGTTTGAGTTAGTTTTACAGCTTGTCAAAACTCTAGATGAAGAGGCTAGAGAGATAGATAACGAGATAGTAAAAACAATAGCTCTTTTTGGACCTGAAGCGACTCATTTAAGAGAGCTTATAGCATATATAAAACTAACTAACGAGATAGTAAGAATAGGAGATTATGCAAAAACTTACGCAAAAAATATCTCTACACATATAAAAAATGAGATAAGGTTTGAGGATGTCGACGATTATATATTGCAGCTTCATCTAACCGCTATTAATGCCCTAGAGTTTGCTCTTGCTATGCTTGAAGAGAACAATATCGAAGAGGTAGAGGACTTATATAGAAAAACATTGGTGGAAGAGAGTAAAACGGATGAGATTTTTAAACTTTTTGAAAAAGAGTTAATTTCAAATCTATGCGAAGAGGTAAAAAAACTTACGGATCATCTAAATATTTTATCGACTTGTAGAAAGCTTGAAAGAACTGCGGATAGAGCGGTTGAAGTAGCAAAACTTCTTATCTTTGCAAAAAAAGGCGGGAGATTAGAAATTTTTTAATAATCAACGATAAGCACGGAGTTTATAAAAAATGAAAAAACCTTTAATAGTTGTCATCGAAGATGAAGAAGACCTTTTAGAACTACTTGAGTATAAGCTCTCTAAAGAGGGTTTTGAAGTTGAAGGTTTTTTATCCACAAAAAACGTGGAAAGTTTTTTAGAAGAAGAGTACGCCGATCTTATGATCGTAGATAGAAATCTTCCCGGAGTCGAAGGAAGCGAGTTTGTTAAAAGTTTAAGAAACAAAGGCGTCGAAACTCCCGTAATTTTTTTAACCGCAAAAAACGCAGATATTGATATAGAGACGGGTTTTTTAAGAGGAGCCGACGATTATATCACAAAGCCTTTCAATATGAACGAGCTTGTTTTAAGAGTAAAAGCGGTTTTAAAAAGAGTAAAACCTGAAAAAATTGAAAATATTCTCCATTTTAGAGATATTAAACTTGATCTAAATAAAAGAGAAGTTTATATAGAAGAGAAAAAGATTGATTTGACAAAACTTGAATTTGACCTTTTATATACGTTTATTAAAAATAAAAATATTGTTTTAACTAGAGAGTTTTTACTTGAAAACGTTTGGAACAAAGATGAGATATTTAAAGATAAAACCGTAAATGTTGCTATAAAAAGGCTTAAAGAGAAGATTGATCCCCAAAAAAAGAAAAACTATATCATGGCTATTCGAGGCGTAGGATATAAAATAGGCTAGATTATGCTTAGGCTAAATCAAATATTTTTTTATCATTTAATTTTACTGCTGTTTACTCTTTTTTTCATTGTATCAATAATTAGCTATTTTGCACTTAAAAATATAGAGATAGAGCATTATCAAAAAACTCTACAAAATAGTCTCACTCTTATAGAACCTCGTATTTCCGATTTAAACAATCTTGATGAATTGGCAAAAAGCATAAAATCAATGACAAATCAAAGAATAACTATAATAGACGCAAAAGGAAAAGTTATAGCCGAAAGCGATTTTGACAAAAATGAGATGGAAAATCACGCTAACCGCCCTGAAATTAAAGAAGCAAGAGAAAATGGTTGGGGCAGTTCTATAAGGTACTCTTCCACTCTGAAAGAAAATCTTTTATATGTTGCTAAAAAAAGTTATATAGATAATCAACCTATCTATATTAGAGCCGCTATTACTTTAAAAACTATTCAAAACAATTTTTACGCTCTTTGGCTAAAATTTCTGGCGGTTTTCGGGTTTTTCATACTTTTTTCGTTAGGCGTTTCATACTTTTTGAGCAAAAAAATAAAAACCGAGATAAACAAGATTATAAACTTTTTAGATTCTATCGCAAAAAAAGAGTACAACAAAAGTTTGCGAGTAAATTTTGCCAAAGAGTTTGAAGAGATTGGAGAGTATCTACGAAACTTAACTAAGAAGCTTCAAAAAAGAGAAGAGAAAAAAGAGAAATTCACAAAAAGACTAAAGCAGATTAACAAACAAAGAAGCGAGTTGATCTCCGCTATAAGCCATGAGTTTAAAAATCCGGTGGCGATTATAAACGGATACACTCAAACTCTTCTAGAAGAAAATAGTATTGATGAGAAGATAAGGCGAAAATTTTTAGAAAAAATCTATAATTCTAGCAACAAAATATCCAATATGATAGATAGATTATCGATTGCTATAAAATTTGAAAACAACGATTTAGAGCCTAAAAAAAGCAAATTTAATATTTGTGAAGTAGTAAAAGACGCAGTTAAACTTATGAAAGACAAATATAAAAGTAGAGAAATCGTTGTAAATTGCGAGCCACATAACGTTATTGCAGATAAAACAATGATAGAGATGGTTTTGATAAACTTAATAGATAACGCTTTGAAATACTCCGAATCCGATGTAAAAGTAGAGGTTAAAGATGGGGAGATTAAAGTTATCGATAGAGGAATCGGAATTAAACAAGAAGATATGGAAAAAATAACTAGAAAATTTTATAGAGCTAAGAAAAATAGCTGGGATAACTCAATAGGACTAGGGTTATATCTAGTGTCATACATTCTTAAACTCCATAACTCAAACTTAAAAATAGATTCCGAATATGGTAAAGGCTCAACCTTTTCTTTTAAAATTTGATAAAAAAACTCTCAAAAATTTACTTCAATTTACTTCAGTTTTTTTTATCTTATATTTAAAAATGTTTTATTTTGTTAAAGGTAAGATAGATTTTTTTTTCAATCTATCATTTTAT
>JALWIX010000047.1:0-8659 GCA_027082175.1 Campylobacterales bacterium | reverse complement strand
AACATTTTATCTACTAAATATGTATTAATTTTATTTATGATTAAGTTTGTAATGTTAAGCTATATAAAACAGCAAAACAACGATAATTTCGATATTTTATCGTTAATTATGCTTTTAAAAAGTTAAACTTATATTTGGTTGAGTAGTTAAATGGTTGAGTAGTTAAGCGATCAAATGATATTATTAACTACTTAAGACTTTCTACTATTCAACTGCTTGACAAAACTAAAAGGAGTGCATATGAAATTAGGCTTTTTGGTTGACCTAAACCTTTGCATGGGATGTAAAGGTTGCGAGGTTGCATGCAAAGTGGAAAATCAGGTTCCGCTTCATAGTTGGAGACTTAGAGTTAAGTATGTGGATGTCGGTGTATATCCCGAAACAAAAAGAACATATACGCCTCTTAGATGCAATCACTGCGAAGACGCTCCTTGTGAGAGAATATGTCCGGTAAGCGCCTTACATTATCTAGAAAACGGTATCGTAAATATAGATAAAGAGAGATGTATAGGATGCGCCGGTTGTATGATGGCTTGTCCTTATGGCGCCATATATATGGATCCGGTAACCAATACGGCTGATAAATGCACATATTGCGCGCACAGAATAGCAAGCGAGATGATGCCGGCTTGTGTTGTAGCGTGTCCTGTAGAAGCCAATATTTTTGGAGACATAGAAGACCCAACAAGCCATATTAGCAGATATATAATGGCACATCAAAAAGATGGCGGAGTAAAAGTTAGAAAGCCTGAGAAAAATACTCATCCTAAACATTTTTACGTTGGAGGCGGTGAAGTTCAGCTTAACCCGCTCGCTAGCAAAAGAGAAGAAGGATACAATCTTTTTAACAATATAACTCATTTAGACCATATAGGAGGTCACTAATGGTAGAACAAACTGTAGCTGCTACTAATGCGATAGTAACTTTGGACGTACCTATTCCTCAAGTTATTTGGGGTTGGATGATAACTTTAAATATGTGGGCAAAAAGCATTGGAACGGGAGTGGTATTTGTCGGCGCGTACCTTCTTGCTAGATATAGCAACGTCGTTGGTGAAAAAGTAAAGATTTGGATGCCGATAATCTCATTTGTATTTTTAAATATATTTTTGCTTTTTACTCTTTTAGACTTACATCAACCTTTTAGAATGTGGCATATCTTTTTCTATCCTCACTTTACTAGCGCTATAACCGTGGGCGCTTGGATGGCAACGCTGTTTACTGGTATCATCTTTGTTATGAGCCTCATTGTAGTTAAAAAATATATCTTAAAAAAAGAGTGTAAGCTTGAAAATCTTTACGATCCATTATTTAAATTTGCGGTTGTTTTAGCGATCCCGGTGACTATGTATACCGCAACTATTATGGGAGAATCAACCGCGAGAGAACTTTGGCAAACTCCAGCCGAATTGATTCAAATGCTATTAGCAGCCTTGCTTTGCGGAAGCGCAGTGTTTTTACTTATAGGCGGAACATGGAGCTATGAAGTCAAAAGAGACTTAGCTATCATTTTGGGATCAAGCGCGTTTTTGAGTTTTACAATCTATATGGGCGAATACTATTTCGGTCACATGAAAGCGGAAGAAGTTGCGGCAATTATCGCTTACGTCAAAGATAATGGAGTGTACCACTCTCTATTCTGGGCGGGCCAGTGGATAGCTTTCATTATTCCAATGGCTTTGGTATATTTTAGTTTGAAAAACAGAAACGGCTCTTTACTCTACCTTGCAAGTTTTTCAGCAATAGTGGGTCTTTATATAACTAAACATGTTTGGCTTATAATCCCACAACTACTACCTCTTAGTTAAGGAGAAAAGATATGTTTATAGAAAGTAGAAGAAATTTTTTAAAAGGAACCGCTGCGACGATAGCGGGCGCTGCTGTTGCTAAAGGCGTGTTTAGCACCATAGTAGAAGTTCCTGCTATGGCCGATGAAACCACGTTTACAAATACTCCAAAAACTTTACAGTTTTATCCGCCACTTGAAGAGTGGGATGATTTTAAAGAGCTTGACGGCGATGATTGGAAAAGAGGAGGCATAAACAGAAAAGGCGTTCAAAGCGCGGACAATCCTGATGGAATTAAAGTTAACGACTATATAATAGTGCCTACCGTTTGTAGCAACTGTGAAGCCGGATGCGGTTTGACAGCTTGGGTAGATAAAAAGAGTTTGGTTGTAAAAAAATATATGGGAAACCCTCTTCATAGCGCAAGTAGAGGTAGAAACTGTGCAAAAGGCTACGGCACATGGTCGCAGATGTACGATCCTGATAGGGTGCCTTTTCCTCTTAAAAGAGCTCCTGGAAGTAAAAGAGGAGAAGGGAAATGGGTAAGAGTTACATGGGATGATGCAATGAAAGATATCGGTAAAAAACTTGCCGATATGTTAAGACGTGGCGATGAAATATCTAAAAAGATGTTTATTTACCATGTCGGAAGACCTAATGAGAACGGTTTTGGTAACAGAATCCCTCACACTTTAGGCGTTGATGGATATGACTCACACACTAATATTTGTAGCGCCGGCGCTAGACAAGGCTCAATCCAGTGGGCGAACGATGATAGAAACTCTCCAGATTGGGCTAACGCAAAGCTTATTTTCTTACAATCTAGCCATGCCGCTGATGCGGGACACTATTTTCAACAAAGCGCCGGTTTGATAGCGGATGCAAGAAAACGCGGCGCTAAAATGGTTGTCATAGACCCAAGATTATCAAACTCCGCAGGTATGGCTGATCTTTGGATCCCAGCATGGCCAGGAACAGAAGCCGCCTTGTATCTTTACCTTGCTAACAGAATATTAAATGAAAAAGGTAAAAATGGAGAAGATTTAGTTGATCATGAATTTGTTAAAAACTGGATCAACTGGAAAAAGTTGATGAAAGATAAAGAGTATTTAAAACTTATGGTTAATAGAGGCTATATTTCAAAAATGCCTGAAGACGATAGTTATGAAAGTTTTATCTCTATGTTAAGGGAGTTATACTCCCCATATACTTTAGAGTTTGTTGTAAAAGAGTGTAGGCTTGAAGGACAAGAGTATAAATTAGAGCAGCTTTTTGATATGGTTATAGACGCCGAAGACAAAATCGCGACATATCTTTGGAGAGCCGGAACAATCGGCCATAGAGGCGGATGGATGAACACAAGAAGCGGATTTTTGGTTCTTGCCCTAAGAGGGGCGTTAAGAGGCGATGTTGGCGGAACTTCTTGGCACCACTGGCATAAAGCAAGCGTTAACGGAAAATGGTTTGACGCTACGGTTAGCAACGGTAAGAAACCTGAAAAAGTAGATGTTTGGAATGAATATCCTTGGCCGCCCGAGTATCCGTTGGCAACTTATGAGTTAAGTTATATTTTGCCGCATCTTTTGATGGATGAGGAGTGGAAAAGAAAATGGAAGGCAAAAGGGTTTAAGATACCTGATAGACTTGCAGTATGGGTTCCTAGGATGTACAATCCGGTTTGGATAAATCCTGACGGATTTAGATGGATAGAGTGCTTAAAAAGAGAAGATTTAATGGAGCTCACTTTTAACCTTTCTCCTACTTGGAGCGAAACGAATTGGTATTGCGATTATGTGTTGCCGACAGGTCTGGCAGGAGAGAGACATGATCAGCAAAGCGAGCCATCAAAACCTGAAAAGTGGGTGGCATTTAGACAACCGGCTCTTCGCGTCGCCCTAGAAAAGATGGGATGGAAACCAAAAGACCCGACCAAAGCAACGCTAGAAGCACATATGAAAGCCGGTTTAGGCGAAGTTTGGGAAGAGATAGAGTTTTGGGCAAATTTAATAGTTAGATATGTTGATCCTGACGGAAGTTTAGGTATCAAAAAGTATTGGGCAAGTAAAGAAGACCCAAGCAGACCGATAACAATTCCTGAGTTTTATCAGGCGGCTTTTAGTCTGCTTCCAAATCTAAAAAAAGCGGCCGAAGCCGCATATCCAAACAGCAAATATCCTTGCTATGAGTTTATGAGAGATAGAGGTGCGTTCACTGAAGAGACAAATATTTATAAACCTCAAGAAGAAGAGGTTAAATTTGACGGAGAGTATTACTACTCGCACGGACACAAATATCACAAATCTGAAGTTACTAAAGACGATGAAGGAGTTCTTTGGATCGATAGTCACGGTCACAAAAAATCTATAGGAGTTGAAATAGACGGAAAAATATATCAAGGCTTCCATACTCCGGATAAGAGACTTGATTTCTTTGTTGATTGGATGAAAGAGTATCAATGGGCTGAATATGCGATACCAATCTATCCAAGAAATAAAAGAGAAAGAGAAGAGATGATCCATCTTGTCACTCACGTTCACCATGATTACATGAAAGGTGAAAATGAGTTTGCGCTTAATACCATTTATCGACTACCTTATATGATTCATACTAGAAGCGTTAACTCTAAACATTTGATGGAGATAAGCGTCAACCATAACCCTGTATGGATCCACACAAGCGACGCAAAAAGACTAGGCATCAAAAGAGGAGACAAGATAAGAGTTAGAATCGTAGATACCGTTAGCGGCCTTGAGAGCGGATATTTTGTCGGAATGGCTGTGCCAACCGAAGCTACAAGACCGGGAGTTTTAGCTTGCAGCCATCATGCGGGCAGATGGAAACTTAAAAATGCGGTAGAGATACCAGGTTTTGAACATAAATTAGGAGTTATGGGCGTCGGAGCGCCTCTCTATGAGATGAGCATGGACGGTAAAATAGGAAAAATGAGAGCTAAAGAGGGTATCGATAAAGGCGTTAAGAAGAGAAAAGATTCTTGGCAATTTAAAGAGATCAATAAAGACCTTGACAATATCTGGTGGGACGGTCTTACGGGCGCTTGGCAAAATGCCGTAGCCCCGGTACATCCAGACCCAATTGCCGGCAACCATGCATGGCATCAAAAAGTTATCATTGAAAAGGCAAAACCTGGCGATAAGTTTGGCGATGTTTATGTTAATTATGAAAACAACTTCAAAACTTATAAGGCTTGGAGAGATAAACTGACTCGTCCTCTAAACGAAAACATAAAATACAGAAGACCTATGCATATGCCAAGGCCTGCGGTGCCGCTTAGCGAAAAAGCTTATCTAAACCCTATGTATAAAGGCAACAAGGAGGTTTAATCTCCTTGTTGTTACATAGCATCGCTTAAATCATACTCTTCGTAATATTTCTCCTTTTTTTCATCTTTTAAATTGCTTAAATATTCCGCAATTAGCTCAATATCCTTATAGCTTAGATTTTTAGCATACGGTTTCATCATATCGGCTCTATTTGAGTTTATAGTTTCGTTTTTATACCCTTTTAATCTCTCTATAAGATATTTTTTGCTTTTTCCTATAAGTTTAGGAAATATGGAATTTCCTTTTGCATCTATGCCGTGACAGCCGTAACAACCATATTTAGTATAGATTTTTTCGCCTTCTGTGCCTGAAAGAATAAATGGTAAAAATAAAATCAATATCTTTTTTTTCATATTATCTACTCCCATAAACAGGTTTAAAGTTGAGTTTTGATAGTATAATTATATATTATAATATTTTTTAAGAAGGACAAAGATGAGTATTACTGAACAAAGGAGCTCATTATACTCTTTAGTTTCTAGAATCTTTATTCAAGAGATGGATGAGCATACTCTTTCTAAGATAGAAAAAATCGATAACTTTAAAGAGCTATTTCCAAACTATTTTGAGTGGGATAAAAGACAGACCCTAAGTAGATATAAACTTATTAACGAAATTTTAAACGTAGATTTTACCGACATTGCCATAATGCATCTAATACCTTATGAGACTTTTTATACTCGCGAAGACGCAATGATAGAGACAGGCGGTGCAAATCCTGTAGTTCAGATTTATAACGATTATGGATATAGGGTCGATTTAGATCGCGCAAGAGTTGTTAGTCCTGACCATATAGGCGTTGAACTAGAATTTATGAAGATACTTATCGACGCTCAAAAGAAGGCTGAAGAAGATAATGATATTGAAGCTGTAAAACAGTTAAAAGAGGAGCAAAAGAGATTTTTAGAAGATCACCTTTTAGCCTTCGCGCCTCTTTACTTTATAAATGTTGCGGAACAAGCAAGAACACCTTTTTATAAGGACGCGGCAAAATTGGCGTTAGAGTTTTTATTGGAAGATTATGAATATCTAAACAAGTGATAGCGTAGTTTTTAAACGTTAACACTACAATAAACTTTATCAGTTTGTAATTTACAGAGGTTTTAAGGAATATTAAGTGAAGATAAAGTTAAACCCAAGCAGTTGCGTAAGGTATTATTCAAAATTTAGCGAATGTAAATTTTGTGAAGAAATTTGTCCAGAAAATGCGATAATAACTAAAGAGAACGCGCTAGAGATTTATCAAGACAAATGCATCTCTTGCGGCGGATGCGTCGGGGTATGCCCCGTTGAAGCTTTGAAACTAACAAATCTAAATTTGCCAGAATTTTTCTTTGATTTTTTAAAAAGTGACGAGAATGTTATAAGCTGTAAAACAAACTTTGTCTGTTTAAGCGCTTTAAACGTTGAATATTTGATATCTTTAGCTCTTATTAAGGAGTTTGTTTTAGATTTAGGACATTGTAAAGAGTGTGAAATAAAAAAGAGCTGTTTTTCAAAAATTTTAGAAAACATCGATGAAGCAAATTATGTGTTATCAACTATTTCTGATAAAAAGATTAAAGCGCAAAATCTTTGCAAAATCGTAGACAAAGAAAAAGACAGAAGAGAATTTTTTAATATCTTTACCCTCAAAGGCGCTATTGGAGCGGTAAAAGAGGTGGAAGATGAAGTTAAGGCTTTGGAAAATCCCAAAATCGAACTTCCTACTCATCAGATAAAAGCCATAAGAGAGAAGAATATACCGGATAAAAGAAAAGTTTTATTTACCGTTTTAAAAAAGATTGAAACTCCTAAAAACTATAAATATCTTGAAAACGAATATTTAACCTTTACTTCCGATAAAACTATTGACGATACTTGCGATAACTGTTCAATATGTTATAGAATTTGTCCAACGGCGGCGCTAAATACGGATAGTAGATATTCAAAAATTTACTTTGATCCTATGCTTTGCGTAAAATGTCATCTATGCCACGATGTATGTGAAAAGAAAAGCATAAAACTAAGCAGTTATTTTGATACGGAGGAGTTTTTTGAATCGAAGCAGAAAACATTAAAAAGCTTTAAAATAGTTAGATGTGACGACTGCGGTAACTTTTTTACATATTTAGGCGGAGAAAAACTGTGTCAAAGATGTAAGTTAGAGGAACAAGAAGCAAAAGATTTATGGGGAATAAGTTAAGATGTTTTGAAGATTAATCGAAAAAGGGAGAATGATTTGATGAGACCAGAAGATATTCACGGTAAAAAGCTTATTGCGGTAGCCGGTAAAGATGTGTTTGGCAAAAAATTTATAAATATCGTAAACAAAGAGATTGCTTCTAAAAACTTAATGACTATAGGTATCAATATAAACGAAGAGGATTTTGACTTTTTTATTTCAAATCTACCCGACTCTAAAGTTGAGGTTACTGTTTTTATGCCCGAATACCAAAAAAAAGCCGCTATATATTTTGGTCAAGAGGGTTTTTTGTTGGTTAGTTATAAAAAAGATGGTAAATTAGAGTTTATTATAAGTGAAAATGAAGAGTCGATAGATGATGCAAAGTTGTTTGAGCTTGTAAACAATACTGAATTTTTATGATTATTTTAGAAAGGAAAAAGATATGGAGATAAATTTTGATGATTTGAAAAAAGAGTTTGAAGATTTTAAAAAAACTAACTGTGAAAACGAGTGCGAAGAAAATATCGAAGACGAAAGTTTTATCCAAAGCGTTCAAAAGATGATGCTCGCTCCTGCAAATTGCGGCGTTTATTTTTCAAGACTTGATATTAAAGTAATAGGGCTTGAGTTTGATGAAGATGTGCAGATAAGAGAGCGAAAAAGAATGTTAAGAGACATTACAAGAGCTATAACTTCCAAAGAGTCTTTGGAGCAATTTTTTGATATAGTAAAAAAACATACGGACGCGAAACTCGCCATTTACGAAGAGTTGACGCAAAATTTTCCTGCATCCAAAAAAATATTTAAAGACAAATTTGAAAAAGCTGAAAAATTTAAAAAGAGCCTTGATAAAATCTTAAATGAGTGGGAAGATGAGCAAGATTTACTGTGCTAACTCTCCCATCCCCCCATTGGAAATATCGGCATACTTACAGATTGGCAGTTTATTGCTTGATTTAAAGAGATTGCAGGCGAAGCATTTACGTAAAAGTTATTTATCTCAAATTTTACAATAAACTTTATTATGTTTTTGCTCAATATCTAGTCTTTGACAACAAAAATTTTTTTAAAAATCGAAAAGTTTATTTGGCCCTACTTTCCAAAAAACCTAATACTTCAAATTTTGACACATTTTTGTTTGTAGAGCCGTAATAGTCTCTTTTTTCGACAAGCTGGCTCATAGTAGCGTAATTTTCTTTCCAAAGACCAAGCCTTTTTTGTTTGGCATACTTCATAGCTCTTTTTAGTCTCATCTCAAACATTGCCAATAAATAAGGATTAGTTGCATCTAAAAGAGCGTATCCGTTTTTAACCATGAGATAATTTAACTCTTGATCTCCGTTTACTACAGGCCAGATATATTC
>JALWIX010000046.1 GCA_027082175.1 Campylobacterales bacterium | reverse complement strand
ATTGGCTCGTCGATTACAATACCAAAATACCACACTATTCACTTAATTTTAAATCTCCGGTAAAATACCTTCTTGAATATCATAATGAGTGCCATATCTATTGGACTTATACAATTTGAAAAAAAGGCTTATTATGGCAAAGGCAAAAGACTACTCAAAAACGATGAAAAATCTCCTCATAATTCTTTCTAGGCTCTATAGTGGCGAAACTTTATATGTGAAGGAGTTGGCCCAAGAGCTTGGTATGAGCGAAAGAACGATTCAAAGATATTTCAACAACTATTTAATCAACCATTTTCCGCTTAAAAAAGTTGGTAAGCGCTGGGCTTTAGAAGGAGCCACAAAGATGGTGATAGACCAAGAGAGTGAGCTAGCGTTACAAACGCTTGAAGAGATAGCAAAAAATATTGGAGTTGATTTTTATAAGAAAATTCATCCCCTACTTTCAAAACTCTACCAAAACAACTATCATCCTCTCTATACAAAAGTCAATATTGAAGATATCACAGACAAAATGGCAGAAGTTTTAGCTTTGGAAAAAGCAATAAAAAACAAAAATCTAGTACATTGTATCTATGATTTTGAAGATTATAGATTAGAGATTGACATAAAGCCGCTTCTTGTTACAGAGTTTGATGGTTTTTGGTATCTCATCGCCATGGATGCGCGCAACGACATCATTAAAAAATACTACCTCAAACATATTTTTAACGTCCAAATCTTTACTGAAACCTTTGCAGTCTCTGAAGAAATAGAAGAAATCGTCAAAAACTCCATCAATGTATGGTTCGATCCTTATAAGAAGCCTTTTGAAGTGCGCCTCTTTGTAGATAGCGAAGTGGCAAAATACTTCAAACGCAAACTCATCTCAAACTATTAGCGGCCAAGATCAAGATGGCAGCATCGAAATCACACTCAAAATCACCCATGAGATGGAGATACTCCCACTTATCAAAAGCTGGATTCCCCATATTTATGTGCTTGAACCTCAGTGGTTAGCAGATATGGTAAGAGATGATGTGAAGGGGTATTTGGCGCAAATGAGAGAATAAAATGATTATTGTAATTTTTCATCAAGTTTATCCAATAGCTTCAGTCCCTTTTTCACATCACCTTTTGATGCAAGGACTTTAAAACGAATTTCAGCATCATATTGAGCCAAAACGGTTGTTGCTAATTCATTAAAGAGCTTGTTGATGCTGATTTTATGCTCTTTGGCATATTCTTTCAATCTTTCATATTTTTCATCAGGTATTCTTATAGTAAGCGTGCTCATAAAATCTCCTTTTTTTTGATAAATTCTTCTGGGATAGCTATTTCAATATCAAAAGAGAGTTGCATCTGTTCAAAATCTTTTTTATTGTAAGTGATTATAGTTTTTGCACCACTGGCAATTGCTAATTCAATGAGAAAATTATCTTTTTCATCTTTCAAATTCGGACGCCACAGATAGTATATTTTATTCCATCTACAAACAGACATAAAAGCTTGAAATAGCTCTTCAAATTCATTTTCTAAAAGTGGTATATATTTCTTAATATCGTTTCTTTTCATCACATCTTCATACTCCCAAAAGAGCGGTTCGCTTATTTGTGGAAAAATCTTTTTATAAAAAGCAAGACGCAATATCTCTCTTGCATTTGAATCTTTTTTGATAAGAGCTGCAATATAGACATTAGTATCAATAACTACTTTCATATTATTATGATAGCATATATGATATTAAAAACTATTTGTTAATCAAACTTTGACACAAAATACTATAACTAGTAAAATAAATTTTGCTTTGTATTTATCATTTTTCTACCATAGCCAAAAACTTCTCATCATTTCTTTGCTGCTGTTCTTTAAAGCCATCATTATCCTCACATACGGGGTAAAACACCACATTAAATCGCATTTTTTTGCCACAAAGATCAAAATCTTGTGTAAGTTTTCCTCTATATCCTTTTGTTGGATAGATAATCCCGCACTCTTTTACTTCATGATGCGCAGAGAGCAAAGCTGCATAAGAGACAATCTGAAACCTATCTTCACGCTCAACCTTAGAGTCAAAATTTTTATACTTCACATCATACACAGATACACTGCCATCTTCATGCACAATAACAATATCAGGATATATCGGGCTTTTATCTACGCCATTTGGGATGAAGTATTTTTTGCTATTTTTCTCCTCTATTGTAAAGCCATTATGGATGAGCAGCTTTCTTATATAGTGTTCAAAAAGCATTGAAATATCAAAAAGCAAGGCATTAAAATCAGAAACTGCGCCAAAATTAAAAAATCTATTTTCTAAAATCTGCAAAGAGAGCTCATACACTTCTTGATATGGCAGATAGAAAGGATTGCGAATTTTGTGATTTTTTAGAGATTTCAAAGGGGCATTGATGCTTGTAAGATCAAAATATGCCCTTTTGATTGGAGTAAGATCTGCAATGAGTTTGTCATACTCTTTGGTATTTGAGATTTTTATCAAGGCGCGCCTAATCACCTCATTGATCGCATTGAGATAGCTATGCTCTCTATAATAGCAGCGGAGTTTGGCTCTATGTTGGAATTTATGGATCTGCGCAAAATCGACTCTCCCTCTCAAAAAGCTCAAATCATCCTCAATCTCACTGTAGCTTTTGTAGAGTCCTAAGCGAAAAGCCTTTTTGAGTAGAACCTTCCAATAATATATCAGCACCCACTCCACCAGGCCCAAACTATTATCTTTTTGCCCAAACTCCTCATACTCCAAAAACCCTTCGCTTGAAGCGATCATATACTGCAAAAACTGCTCACCAAAGCGGCTGCCGATATTGAAAATCACACCATCATAAAGGATCGTGCCTACTATATTGTTGGTGTAGATTTTGAGCGTATCAAAATCCTTGCCTTCAAACGAAAAAACTTCCTTGAAATTCTCCTCAAACTCCTCCCCAAAGGCAATGATGAGAGGCTGTTTCTTGGATAAAATATAGTGAAGTGACGCTACAAATTCAAACAAATATGACTTTCTGTTATTTTCTGATCGCTTATCCTTTGGCAAATCCCACTGAGATAAATCGATGAGATCATCTACACGATAGCAACTGTTGTCCTTTATTTCATTTTTAAAAAATTCCCCTGGCTTATTTTTGATCATCACGATTTCCAGTTTTTCTCAAAACCTTGCAATTTCCCTTCAATCTCTTTGCTATCCATCAATCCCTTGACATACTCCTCCAAAAGGGGCTTTAGGCTTTTGCTCCAAATCTCTTCTTTCAATTTACTTACACTTTCATATATTTTCGTATTGCATTTTGCAAATCCTATGATATATGCATGCCCCACCATATAATCGTGCCCTAGCATTGGCTCATCTGCAATAGCTTCATTGAGCTTTTTTAAAGATGCTGCCAACTCTTCGCCCACTTCATGATTTTCTTTATTTTTCACAATCTTTGCATCCAAATCGGCAAACACCTCTTTAATAGCCCCATAATCTATTTCCATCCTCTCCCATGCAAAGCGCCTTCTCATGGCAAAATCAAATATATCCACACTTCTATCGATGGTGTTCATCGTGGCAAATATATAGACGTTGTGCGGCGCAAAGAAATACTCTTCGCCATTTTCTTCAAAATATGGCTCATCGCTTGGCAAATAGGCATACTGCGTCTTTACCCTGCCACCATATCCCCTATACTCCAAAGCATACATCAATTCGCCAAATACCTTGGAGATTTCGGCCCTATTGATTTCATCGATTATAAAAACTGCAGGCTCTAAAATATCCTCCAAAGTAAAGTTACTATCTTTATACTCTTGCAATCTCTCTTTCAAACTCTTATCTTCGATGGCCTCATATGCTTCTTTGGCTCTAATCTTGCAAAACTCCCTATCTTGAAACCTATCTCTAAATCCCTTATCACTCCATAACTTTAATTCCAACTCTCCTGCTTTTTTGCAAAACTCTTTGAATACCCCATCAACTTTTTCAAATCTTCCATCCTTGTTGGGGCGCAATCCTTCGATGAAATCCTTATACCCAAAAGATGGATGAAACTGTACGACTTTGATATGGTTGCTGGCTTCTTTTTTATTCAATTTTAGTTTCCAGCTATCTATGAGACTTTTTGCCTCAATTTTGGCTCTGCGCGTCTTGCCAGTCCCTGGCGCTCCATAAAAGACCACCGCTTTTTTGGAGCCAAGCTCAAGAACCAATAAGCTATCATATAAATCCCAATAGAACATCTGCTTGAGCACAAGGCAATCAAATCCACTTATTTCTTTGCATTCAATCTCACTCATCAAAAAATCTGTTTCTATGTATACTCTTTGATAATCGCCATGCTCTTTGCATACATCAAATAGATCGATAGCAAGTTTGTCGCGCAGCTGCGTTAGCAATGTCCAAAATCTATCTTTCGCATCCAGGGAAGTTGCGCAATGAGGCAGAAGCGTGCGTAAAAGGCGATGTTTTGCAGCGTCATAGTTTCTTGGATTGGAAGAGTCTTCAATAATATTTTCATTAAACAATTCATCGATCAGCCTCATAGCTTCAATGCAGTTATCCTCTTTGAACAATTGCAAAAATCTATTAAAGTTATTATTCATATGCTCTACAAACTTATCGGCATGGGGATTGTCCTTAGTATTGTAAACACGTCCTTGCCCTATATTGCCCACACCGCAATCAGCCCCAAAAACATAGGTTTGCAAAAAGCTTTCCAATGTTGATTTTTCTTTACGATTTCCGTCACTACTTACAAATTCACAAAATTCTTGCTCCACTATTCCACTATCATTCATCAACTCTTGCAAAATCTCCTCAAACTCCTCTTTTATCGTAACTTTTTCCTTGATTTTTTCCTTGAGTTTCCCAATAAACTCCAAATGCGCACTAAGCGTCTTAAACCAGCGCTCTTCTTGCGGGGCAAAATTTTCAAACCAAAAATCGAAATATCTTTGCAAAGCTTCTGCCATTGCCTCTCCTTTTTGTTTGCTTATTTTTAATATTACTAGTATCCAGCCTGCAGTATGCCAGCAGATCCTTTCGTATCTCATCTCTTTCAGATCTGTTTCTAAGTAGATGCAGCTTTGCAAAAATCTCCATCGCTTCACCGCCATTTTGCACGCTGCCAAGCTTTTTATAATCAAGCTCATCATCTTGTGGGAAGAGAGCTGGCAAAACTGACTTGATAGAAAAACTGCCGTGAAAATCTGGATGGTAGTAGCCAAGATTTCTAAAAGGCTCTATCAAATCCTCAAACCTATCGATAAGCGCATAAAGCTGCTCTTTAAACTGCGGTTGATTTACCGCAAGCTCTCTTTTATAACCCTTATTTCAAAAGATTTGATTGAAAGCCACTATCGTGCCGTTTGGCGCAATATTTTGCAAAAGCCTCTTTGCAAGCTCTGGCATATTTGTATAAAGCCACAAAGATTTAAGAGACTGCAATCTTCTAAGGTATTGGGATTTAGAAAGAAGCATAGGATGCCTTTAAGAGAAATCTAAAATTATTTTAACCCTTTGCTCTATCTGCATAAGCTCTTCTTCATTCAAAGATGTTAGAGGCTTAGATTTTATGCGCTCAATATCAATAGCCCTTATCTGATCACACAAAACGTCTGAGTCTTTTTCAAGCCTGTCTCTCTTTTTTATGCGAAATCGTAAAATATTTTGATCTATGAGATTTGTAGTGAGAGGCAAAATTATTACAGTCGGATGTAAAATCTCATTTAAAGCATCTGTTTGGAGTATAAGAGCAGGTCGCAGTTTTCCTACTTCATTGCCTCTTCTTGGATTAAGATTTACTAGATATATTTCTCCTCTTTTAATCATCAATCAGCCCATCTTCAAGCGTCTCTTCCCAAATACTTTGCTCATTTTTGATCAAATTTCTTGATGCAAATGATTCTTTTTGGAGGAGTTTTTTTATTTTTTTTCTTTTTAACTCTTTTTCATAACTTCTAATAGCTTCTCTTATTAGCTCGCTTTTACTAATGTGCAGACTTTTTGCCAACTCTGTAACTTTGGCAAAAAATTCATCATCGGTTTTGAGAGTAATTGTTTTCATCTTCATCCTTTACTTAAAAAGGTAATACTAAATTAATTATATCGAATTTATTTGCTTCATTGCGGCATCATAAAGATTTGAGGCATTAAGCCTCGGGTGTATTAGGATTTGAAAAGAAGCATAGGGAGCCTTCTATAGTATTTCGATATCTTTTAACAATTTTTCTTTATTATTGATAATTTCTGCAATAAAAATTTCTTTACCAGTTTGCTCATACTCCTCTTTACTTTCATTCCATTTTAAAACTATCAATTTGTTCTCTTTATTGTCTTTTACAATCAAGAAATTATTTCCATTTTTTTCTATTTCAATCCCAATATAATTGGTTGAAAATATACTTATACTATAAAAAACAATCCCATATTTATTTTCATCAATATCAGCTTCTTCTCTCCACCGAATATGTCTTTTTCTACTCTCTTTCAATTTAAAAAATTTCTTAAATAGATACCAGGTATATAACTCTTTTGCATTTCGCCAACCCCATTTTTCCGATGTCGTATTACCGGCGTTTAGATAAATTTCTTGCTCATTGATATAAGCAATTTGATAATTTCTTATGTCTTCCAATACACTCCAATCTTTTCCGGGATTAATAAAGTAGCTTTTCCAGTCATCAACATCAAAAGTATAATTATTAATTAAGTTCTTCAAATCATCAAAAGAATAAACACTATCAAGCAGTGATTTAAAATATTCTTTACCAAAAACTTCTCTCCAATTCTCATTTTTAACTCTAAGTCTTGTATCAAAAGAACAAAATGTCTTCTTTCTCCAATCGTAAGCCGGCAAATAATCTTCTATCGTTAACAAAGCTCTTTGTATCATTGTTTGAGCTTTTTTGTCATCTCGCACAGAATCATTAAAAAGAATAAAAAACCTGTCTCTGTAAATGATAAAATCTTGCAGATTATTTTTTGCATAATCGATAAGAAATCCTACTTGCCCATTTAAATACCAATGATTTTCGGCCTTTATCAACTCATTTTCCCACTCTGAGTTATTTAGAATTAGTTCTATTTTTAGTTTTTCCTCTTCTTTTTGTTTTTGGTCAAAAACTTTTACATTAGAAAAATCTATCTCCTCATATACATTGGATTTTGTAGCATCATTTAATTTTTTCAATTCCCTTATAGCAGATACAAAGATTTCTGGACTTTCTATTCTCGTATTGTTTACTAAATTTTTCGCTACTCTTTGCCATTTTTGCATTTGCAACTCATCATAACTTTTTAAAATTCCCAAACTCCATATATAAAAATCTAATCTTTTATCGTATTCTGGTTTAGATTTGATACTGCAGTAATCCTTTAATCGAGGATATTTGTCCAAATTATCCAATAATTTAATAACTCTTTGGACATTTTCAGAATCATTATAAACATCTTCATAAAAATCCAAAAGCTCATACTGGTCTAAAAACTTTTTATCGATGTCGTTTTTTTCTATATAGAAATTCAAAGTAGTATTGAAAAAGAAGTTATAATAAAATCTATCCGCTTGGATATAATCAAGTTTCCAAAAAATATCAAGCCACTCATTATCAAGTTTTGCTTTTTCTTTTGGAACAGATAAATATTTCTCAAATTCCGCTTTAAAGTTTTCAAACTCTGTTAGCTGTTTTCCTCTAGCATTCATTTTGATATAGAGATCTTCATTCAATGAATATTTTTTTAGATTCAAGAACTCAAATACGATCTTGTCCAAATCTTTAATTTCATTATTTTTAAATTTCTCCTCTATCATTCCTAACACTTGCAGAGCTGACTTTACAGTAAGATCATTCTCCCACGATAAAAAATACCAGTTGCTATCTCTAATTTGTGTAACAATATTATTTTTACTTAATTGTTCCCAATGCTCTTTTTTTGTCAATGCTTCAAAAAACTCCTTGCTTGAAGGACGAATTGCATATGTGAAGTTTTGTAAATCTTTTATATATGTGAAGTTTTGTAAATCTTTTATATATTCATTCTCAAGTGAAAGATAAAAATAGAGCAAAAAGAGAGTTGTTAATCTTTGCTGCCCATCGATTGGGATAAATTTATTATTTTTCTCATTACCATAAATAAAATCAAGATTAAGCCTTTTTCCTTCCATTCCCTTTTTTATAGCTTTCAAAAATCTTTTTGCCTTTTTCTCATCCAACCCTTGTACATAATCTCTCTGGATTACGGGAATTTCAATCTTTTGCTTTTCGATAATTTCTCTAAAAATCATGATTTATCCTTTATGAAAGGTTGCAATCTTTTTTCCAATACTTTTCGATACGCTTCTCTATCTCCTCTATTCCATGTAAAAAATTCCCCAACTTCATCACTATAGTATTTCATAAATACATTCTTGGTTCCCAATGGAATAAACTTTCCCTCTTCATCCAATATCTTAATCTTTGCTCTTTTTGCTGGGAAAATAGCATTACCTAAAGAAGAGTTTATCTCTTTAGAAATGAGAGCCAAATTATCGATAGTATGAATTTCATCTTCTTCATCAGTAAATTGTTGGTAAATACTTTTTTGTATATTTTCAAAATCTTCTTTTTCTACATCTTTATGCGACGACAAAATATCTTTGATCTTTTCTTTAATTTCTTGAGAAATGTAATTCGATTGCATCTGTATTTCCAAAATCTCTTTCCTTTTTGATTTTGGAATATTTTCACTATTTTGCGCATGGATATGCTCTAATGTCCATTTATCTTCATTATGCAAATCAAAGGGATACCTGGCATAACCACTATCTTTTGTAATAAGTACATTAAACAAAAACAGCAAATACTCTATCGTTTTATCATCTGAGCCATACTCTAATGTTTTAAACTCTTTTTCAATGTCTATCGACATCGTTTTTTCCAACTCTTTTTCAAAATCTGGTTTGGAGTTCGCTTTATATATTTTGACAATGTCGTTCATATCTTTTTTTGTAGCATTCATCAAAAAACCAACATAATGATAATAAGTATTATGATTGAATAACTCTTCAAAAATCCTAAAATACTCTTTTGTCTCTTTCCATAACTCTCCTTGACTTTTCAATTTCTCTCGTAATAATCTATCAAAAACATAAAAACTAAACCTTTTATCTTTTTCTTTTAAGCCAAGATTATATTGCTTATTGTATTGTTTAGCTAACAGCTCAAAAATAAAATCTATTTTTGTATTTACATACTTATTCGGCTCTTTTGTCAAAAATGCGAAAAATCTAGAGTTTTGTAAATTCTTTTCAATATAATCCCATTCTGAGACTATTTCAAATTTTTCATTTTCATCCAATTTGTAAAGCAACACAGCTTTGATAAGTTCTGAATTACTAAGCGGAATTTTGCCAATATTCAATCTTGTAAAAACTTGTATTTCATCTTCAGTTTCTGGTAGTTCATACCATATAAATTTTATATCCTTTTCGTCTAACCCTAATAAAACATCTATAAATTTTCTTTTTGTGATTTTTCTCTCTTTTATCTTTTCTATGAACCAGTTTTTTATTGTTTCATATGCTTTACTCATATAAAAATAATCAGGGTTCGAAAAATTTACCCCTTTATTTAACATCGTTTCTAAAAATTCTTTTGAATCTTGTCTTGTTTCGTATTCAATAGTATAAAAACTTTGTATATTATATTCTTCTTTTTCTTTTAATAAATTTTCCAAATACTTCAGGATTATATAAATCGTTGTCAAGCGTTGCTGTCCATCAACTACCCTATATCTAATTCTATCATCCATTTTTTCAGGCATTACTACAAGCGGTTGAAGACAATAAAAGCCTTTGTTGCTATCTCTTGATTGTGCAAAATCGTATATATCATTCAATAAATCTAAAACTTGCTGATCTTCCCATCTAAAACCTCGCTGATAAGAGGGTATGAAAAAATGATAATCCAATATTTCACTTATTGATTTTAAATCCAATTTATATGATGTATTTTCCATATCAGCCTCCTTCTTTACATAATTATACTACCCCCCCTTTAAGGAACTCTAAAACCCACAGGACTCCCACTCTCTTGCCTTTTTAACTCTATTTCTTCTTTAAGTCTTTCCAGCAAATCTCTCCCATCTTTGATGGGGCGGAATCTGCTTTGGCGAACGATTGCAGCAAAGTCTCCTGGTGTGACAAAGCGAAGAGACTTCACCTCATTTTGCAGCTCTTTTGGCGCTTCTATGCTAAGCTCTTTGGCATAGGCCTTAAAGAGTTCCCATACTTGATCGCCTCTTAAAAACCCAAACTCTATCTTCAGATCAAAGCGCCTAAGGCTTGCTCTATCAAGATTATCTATGAGATTTGTAGTAGCGAAAAACACCCCATCGAAACTCTCCATCTGTACAAGCATCTCATTTACTTGCGTAATCTCCCAGCTTCTTTGTGCTAGATTTCTATCTTGTAAAAAGCTATCTACTTCATCAAAAACAAGCACGGCATCCTCTTTTTTTGCCTCCTCAAAAGCTCTTGCGATATTTTTTTCCGTTTCTCCAACCCACATACTAAGCAGTTCGCTAGCTTTTTTGATGATGATCGGTTTTTGCAATAATTTTGCTATATATTTAGCATAGGCGCTTTTACCAGTTCCCGGCGCTCCATAAAGACAGACTCTAGCGTTTGGATTATTGGCTATACCTTGCGCTAGCTCTTCTAAATCTACCGAGCTATTGATGTAAGCGGGATTATAAAAGGTTGGCAGCTCACTTGAGCTATTGATTACTATCTCTTTATATCCTTGAGCTTTGAGCGTATTGTTGATAATATTAATAAAACGCTCTTTTTTCTTTTTTGTATTTAAAGTCTGCACCACTTTTGCAGCGCGGCTAACAAGCGCTGGAGCAATATGCTCGTTTTTTGCCATTATCTCAATACTTTGCTCATCTAAAATAATTTTCGTATATTTTTTAAGCACCTCTTTTCGTTTAGAGATTGGTGGAATTGGCACTTCAAGCGCAAAATCAAATCTTCTTACAATTGCTGGATCGATTGAATATATATTGTTTGTCACCCAAATAGTAGGAACGCTATTGGATTCTAACGTTCTATTAATCCATGCTTTATCTTTTTGTCTTTGCGGCGGAGCAAACAATAATCCCCTACTACTTTCAAACACATCTTCTGCTTCATCATAGAGTAAAATAGCCGGATGCTTTTGTAAAAAGATTTGTGCGCTTTTATAGGCTTTTAGGCGAAAGCTTCCATCTGTGGCTTCATCATTTTCATTCACATAGCTTACTTCAAACAGCTCTCTTTTTAATATTTTTGCTAGAAGTTTTGCAAGTTCTGTTTTACCAGTTCCAGGCTTGCCATAAAGCAGTATGTTTACTCCTTTTTGGCCAGTTTTTGTAGCTTGTTGTAAGTATGGGATGAGAATATCAAGGTCTTTTTGTAAATGGGAGTAGTCTTTGAGCGTAAGCGTTGGTGGATCGAGTCTACGAAAAGAGTCTTTAAAAAGCTCTAGGATATCTGTGTTATTTCTAAAGAGTCTATTTGGAATATTTTCGTTTAAAAACTCTATTTTTCCATCAAAATGGTGTCGCATACCTCGTTCATCTAATCCTATAAAGCCTGAGCGAAACAAAATAGATTCATTAATAATCTGTTCTACTCTTTTTTTGGATATGCCTAAAATTTTTGATAGATAATAAATTATTTGCATATAGTTTAGTTCGTTACCCAAAAGCTCTGTAGCCTCTTCTAGCACCAAATATTGCCTAACAAGCACAAAAAGGGCTAAAATCTCCATCTCATCTTTATCTAAATAGATAAGTTTTTTTAGTTTTTGGATATTTTTAAAAAGAGACGTATTAGCAAGAGAAGGAGACTTTTTAACTACTTCATTATATCGGTTATAGAGCGCTTCCATTACCTCGGTTCGTTTATATTCATCCCCATCTTTTTCAATAAATTCGCCTAAATCCAAAAAGTAGCTAAGAGTCTACTTTGTAAGATCGTTGTATCTATCGATAAACTCTTTATGCCCGCCAAGATCGATGATGATGCGAAGAGTATAGAGTGTAACGATATCTACATACTCTTTTTCTACAAAGTCGGTTGGTTTATAGTTGACTGCGTAAAATCTTCTTCTTTTTCTTGGCAGCATCTTACCTCCTTCTATTAAGCTAACAAAATTATAAAGGAGGCAATAGTCAGATTGTGTCTTGTAAACTAATCGAGTTTTTGAAAAAATTTAGTAGACGCCTTTTTTGTTCTTTGAACTAAATTTAAAATAATGGTTTTTAATATAAAAAATCTTCAATCTTTTAAGTTTCAATGACAAATGACGTATTGAATCACTTCGTTATAATTTTGTATGTATTTTTTAGTTAACTATATAATTACATTAAGGTTGATTATTTTCAAAAATAGAGTTATAATAAACACAAAACTTGTGTAAAGGATTCGTTATGGCCACAACAAAAATACGAAGTAACGTTTATCTTGACAAAGAGCTCAAAGAAAAAGCCAAAGAGATATTCAAAGAGTATGGATTGAGCCTCAGTGATGGCATCAACATGCTCTTGAGTAGAGTTGTTAAAAATAAAGAACTTATTGTTCCAAAAGAGCTTGATATCGAACCGATCGATAAAAATGATCCCGATTACAAACTTGTAGAAAAAACTCGCGGCGAAGATACTATACCTCTTGAAAAATTTATGAAGCTATGAGAGTCGAAATCAGAAAGAGTGCAGTAAAAGATTTTAAAAAAATATCCGAGCCGCACAAATCAAAAATCAAAGAAAAAATAGCGGAGTTGGAGAATTTTCCGAATGTAGCGAATATAAAAAAGCTAACAAAACATACTCCGGTATATAGGCTTCGGGTAGGAGATTACAGAGTTTTGTTTGACGTTTTTGACGACCACATAGAAGTTGCCGCAATTAGGCATCGAAAAGAGAGCTACAAAGGGTAATTATGCAAAAGCAAATGATCCACAAGACGATCCAAGTAGAAAAAGATTTGTGGGATAAGTTCAAAAAAATAGCCAAATACAAAGACAGTGACGCAAGCAAGGAGATCAGAAAGTTTATAAAGCAGTACTTGGCCGAAAACAGTCAACTATTTTTGGAAGCGGAAGCTAAACAAAAATAGCAATATTTGAGAGCATCGACTCAAAAATTGTTACAACAAATAGATAAAATAGACGAAAAATTGATTGAACTAGCCAAAGAGATGATGGAGTAGATATTTTAAAAACTTCATCTAAAAAAATTTAGCAATAACTTTTCACTCAAGTCTGTTTTGAAACGACTCTGCCGGTAAAATAACGCAATAATACTTCAACCAAAAAAGCTAGTAAAAATGAAGCCAATATCCATACGCCAACTGTGGGCAATTTTTTATAAGCATAAATTAAACTAAAAATAGCTACTAAAAACGTTCCAATGATAGAAAAGATTATTAAAACTTTTTTGGCTTTCGTCTCTTCTATTTTTAAAAAATGCCCTATATGCACAAAACCTTGTACTAGTAAGACTATTATGGAAGCTATTAAGGTTATTTCCGACAAATCTAAAAATAGTATCAAAGGTATGGTTAAAACGGTACTTACTATAAGTCCTTCATATGAGTTAAATACGTTGTACTCATATATTTTTGGAAGTTCTCCTCTTCTTGCCATCGTATAGCCAATTTCAGCAACGGCGTACAAAGTGGCGTTTATAGCAGATACGGTAGAAAAAAGAGCGGTTGCTGCCATTATCTTAAATCCTAAATCTCCAAAAATAGGTTTAACTGATTCTGCAAGGGCGTAGTCTTTTGCCTTTATAATTTCTGGAAGAGTAAGATTGCCCATTACTACTAAACTTATACCGATATATAGCAACATTACAATCAAAATAGCTATAATCATAGCTTTTATTATATTTTTTTTTGAATTTTCAATATCTTCTACCGTGTTAGTGATAAGACTAAAACCTTGATAAGCAAAAAAAGTTATTCCAACCGCATAAAATATATCCATAACGGGCGGAAACTCTTTGGGACTTAAATATTCGGGTTTAATAAAGAAAAATCCGATTACGGTAAAAAGAGTTAGAATAGTTAATTTAACGATAACTATAAAATTTTCCGATTTAGCAACAAAAGCCGCGCCAAGTAGATTTATCGTCATAAATGTTAAAACTATGGAAACTGCAAAAAAGTTTGTCCAAAAAACTCCTGCTCCTTCAATAAAGGTAGATGCGTAACTACCAAAAGCTTTCGCTATAGCGGCTAACGTAACTATTTGCGTAAAATAAAAAAGTACGCTTGTGGCGCCGGAGAAAAAACCTTCTCCATAACATTGAACCAAATATTCTACCAAACCGCCTCTTGAAGGATATCTTAGAGCTAGTTTTGCCAATGAGTAACCATTAAGTAAAGCGATCAGACCTCCTAAAATAAAAGAGAGCCAAACAAGATTGCCGGCTATACTACCGGCTTCGCCAACAACTATAAATATGCCGACTCCCACCATTGAGCCAATGCCTAAAAAGACTGCGCTCCATAATCCAAAAGCTTTACTTTTCACTATAAATCTCTTTCTATCTCTTTTGCGAAAGTGTTAAAGTAGATATCTTTTAATCTTTCCATATCCATTTCGATATCGCATAACGTAAACTTTTTGCCTCCAACAGTACCAAGCGGAATGGCAGAAAGTCCTATCTCATTTGCCAGCTCTTCAATAGCGTGCATATTTTTAGGTTCTATCTCTACCAAAGCTCGGCTAAACGTTTCGCTAAAAAATTCTCTACTATCTTCAAAACAGAAATCTCCCAAAAATCCTTTATCTCCAACCGCGGCCATTTTGGCAAGAGCTATAGCTATACCTCCTACGCCTACATCTTTTGCGGCTTTTAAAAGCCCTCTTTTATTTGCTTCTATGACAAAATCCCAAAGTTTTAGCTCTTTTTCATAATCTATTTTAGGTAAAACTCCGGCAACTTTTCCGAAAAGCTCTTTTAGATACAGACTTCCGCCAAACTCTTTCTCTGTATCGCCTATAATGTAGATAATATCATTTTCTTCTTGAAAACAAGATGGAAGCACTTTATCTTCGGATTCATTTACTCCTACCATCGCAATTGTTGGCGTTGGATATACGCTAACTCCGTTTGTCTCATTGTATAGTGATACATTTCCGCTAACTACAGGCGTATTAAGAGCCTTACAAGCCTCTTTTATACCTTCGGTTCCTTGCGCAAATTGCCACATAACTTCAGGATTTTCAGGGTTTCCATAATTTAAACAATCCGTAATTGCCAAAGGTCTAGCGCCGCTCATAGCAACGTTTCTGCCCGCTGCCATTACAGCGGCCGCAGCGCCGCCTTTTGGATCTATATAACAATATCTTGGGTTGCATTTACTGCTCATAGCTATGGCTTTGCCACTCTCTTTTACTCTAATAACGCTTGCGTCCAAAGTTCCGGGATGTTTTACGGTATTTGTCTGAACCATTGAATCATATTGCGTATATACCCAAGATTTATCCACTACTTCCAAAGAAGATATAAGTTTTTCAAAAGCTTCTTGATTATCTATGTGAGGCACCGTATCGATACTAGTCTCTTTTATATATTCAAGATACTTAGGTTTTTTAGTAGGCCTATCAAGTTCAGGAGCCTCTTCGCTAACGGGCGCTACGGGAACCTCTGCCACTTTTTCTCCATACCAGTATAGTTCCATTACACCGGTATCCGTTACTTCACCGATAACTTCCGCGTCAAGTTCCCATTTTTTAAAAATCTCTATAACTTTGTCTTCGGTTCCTTTTTTAGCGCATATAAGCATTCTCTCTTGAGATTCGCTAAGCATTAGTTCATAGGGAGTCATACCCTCTTCTCTCATAGGAACTCTATCAAGAAACATCTTCATGCCGCTACCAGCCCGTCCCGCCATCTCAAAGCTGCTTGAAGTTAGTCCTGCCGCTCCCATATCCTGGATACCCACAACATAATCGGTTTTGAAAAGTTCCAAACAGGCTTCAAGAAGAAGTTTTTCGGTAAAAGGGTCTCCAACTTGCACCGTAGGTCTTAAAGATTTTGACTCTTCGGTAAAACTATCGCTACTCATAACGGCTCCACCAAGACCGTCACGTCCGGTTTTGCTTCCAACATAAATAACAGGATTGCCTATACCTTCAGCCCTTCCGTAAAAAATCTCATCTTTTTTACAAATCCCTAAAGTAAAAGCATTTACTAAAATATTTCCGTTATAACACTCTTCAAAACTTATCTCTCCGCCGATTGTTGGAACACCTACACAGTTTCCGTAACCGCCTATTCCGGCAACAACTCCTCTAACAAGATATCTTTGGTGAGCTCCTGTTTCGTCATCTCTTTTCACTTCGCCAAATCTTAGAGCGTTTAAGTTAGCAACAGGCCGTGCTCCCATAGTAAAAACGTCTCTTAAAATCCCCCCTACTCCCGTTGCGGCTCCTTGATATGGCTCTATAAAACTTGGATGATTGTGACTCTCCATCTTAAAAACCGCGGCAATTCCATCACCTATATCTATAACTCCTGCGTTTTCTCCAGGACCTTGGATAACCCATGGCGCTTTAGTTGGAAAACCTTTTAAATACTTTTTGCTAGACTTATATGAGCAGTGCTCGCTCCACATAGCGCTAAAAATCCCAATCTCTACCAGGTTTGGTTCGCGTCCTAAAATCTTTTTAATATGCTCGTAATCATACTCTGTTAATTTGTGCGCTTTTAAAATCTCCTGTAGATTCTCCATATATTTTCCTTGAGATTTAAATTTTTAAGATTTTACAAAAAAAGTGCTAAAGAAGGGATAAATCTATATTCTGTTTATGTTAGATAAGGCTATATTTTTCTAAAAATTTTATAGTAATTTACTGTTTTTTTATATGCTAGAAAAGTAAAACGCGGTTTTTGGAAAAAAATTAGTAGAAAAATCAGATATTCCAATCTTACAAAACAAGCCGCCGAACGGCGGCTATATTAGATGTTATATCCCATCTCTTTCGCTACTTTTTTAATGTGCTCAAGTCTTTTTTCGATAGGAGGATGCGAAGAGAATAGATCTAAAAATCCAACTATGCCGAAAGCTTTCATATCACTTGATAACGCAACCTGCTCTTTTGGAATCTGTCCAAGTTTCGCCAAAGCATAATATATACCCTCAGGTCCGTCAAGTTTTACGGCTCCCTCATCAGCTTTAAATTCTCTATATCTGCTAAACCACATAGCGAGCATCGTCGCAAAAATTGTTAATAATATCTCAAGAGCAAAGCTTATTATAAAATAATACATTGGCGACGGATTGCCGTTCTCATCTTTTGGAGCCAGTATATTCGCAAGAAGCCTAGAAATAAAGAAGACGAACGTATTTAAAACTCCCTGCAATAGAGTCATAGTTACCATATCGCCATGTTTTATATGGCTTATTTCATGCGCCAAAACACCCTCTATCTCTTTTTCGTCCATCAAATCAAACAGTGAGGTAGATACAGCCACAAGCGAATCGTTTTTATTCCAACCTGTAGCAAAAGCGTTTGGAGGTCCGTCAAAAATTCCCACTTCAGGCATACCTATACCGGCTTCTTTTGCTAATCTCTCAACAGTAGAGACAAGCCAAGCTTCCGTTTGGTTTCTAGGCGTCTCAATAACTTGAACGCCCATACTCATTTTGGCCATCCATTTGGACATAAAAAGAGATATAAGCGCTCCGCTAAACCCTACGACAAAGGACAATATTAAAAGTCCGCTTATGGTTCCTTGGTCGAGTCTTATGCCAAAAAATACCTCTATTAAAAAAATAGTAAGATAAATGGACGCCATTACGGCTAAATTCATAATCAAAAAGAGAAATATACCCATTTCCCCTCCTTCAATTTTTTATAAATTGTATCAAAAAAAGAGGACTTTTTTTACAACTAAAGTATCAAAAAGAGACAAAAGAGGAGTTTTGTAACATAAAAAGAGCGCTAAAGCGCGCCCTTTTTATAGTTTTACTATTTTTTTTCTAACATTTTTTGTAGCTGTAACCATGTTGGTAAGAGCTGGAATAACCTCTTCCCATTTTCTTGTTTTTAAGCCACAATCCGGATTTATCCAAAGTTTACCTGCTGGAAAAACGGAGAGTCTATCGGCTATCTCTTTTTCTATCTCTTCAACGCTCGGAACTCTAGGAGAGTGGATATCATAAACTCCAGCGCCTACCTCTTTTTGGTAGTCGTAGTTTTTAAAAGCCTCTAAAATTCTGTTTCCGTTTCTGGCCGTTTCTATAGATATAACATCTGCATCCATCGCATCTATCGTCTCCATTATGTCGTTAAAGTCGCTATAACACATATGCGTATGGATTTGAGTTTCGGCATGGGCCAAAGCCGTAGAGATTTTAAAGCTCTCAACCGCCACTCTTTCATATTCGCTTCTATTTTCATTTCTTAAAGGGTAACCCTCTTTGAAAGCCGCTTCGTCGACTTGGATAATTTTGATGCCGGCTTCTTGAAGGTCTCTAACTTCATCGGCAATAGCTAAAGCCATCTGTTTATAGACATTTTCTCTTGGAAGATCGTCTCTGACAAATGACCAATTTAGCATAGTTACAGGACCTGTTAGCATGCCTTTCATAATCTTTTTGGTTTTGCTTTGGGCATATGTAATCCACTCTAGAGTCATAGGTTCCGGTCTGCTCACATCTCCAAAAATGATAGGCGGTTTAACACATCTACTTCCATAGCTTTGAACCCATCCGTTTTGGCTAAAAGTTACGCCTTCAAGCATCTCTCCGAAATATTCAACCATATCGTTTCTCTCAAATT
>JALWIX010000045.1 GCA_027082175.1 Campylobacterales bacterium | reverse complement strand
GTGTTACTCAAAAGCTCCAATTTTAGCCGCTTTGAGAACAACATACAGTTTTACTTTTAAAATATTTTGTTTAAAAAGTATAACTTCATCAATAATTCTTTATATTTCCATAAGATATAATTATCACTTTTATAAAGTAAAAAAATAAATTAAATTATTTAATTAAAATTAATTTTATTTTAATAAAACTTATTCTACAATTTCTGTCGATTCTTATTTAAAATAATTATTAAGAAATATAAATATGTGACAAAGGATTGGATTATGATTGGAGAGAACAAGGAGATAAAACCTCAATCAATAAACAATGAAGGGGAAAAAAAGATGGAAAAGAATGATTTTGGACAAAACGGAAAACCAAGTTTCAAAATAGTGGCCGTTTTAGGAACTATTTTTACTTTAGTCGGTTTAATAATAGCGTACATAACGACAATTGCCGTAAAAGAGACCTCGGGAGTAAACTTTTGTAGCTCTTGTCACTCTATGCAGCCTATGGCCAACGCGTATCTAAATAGTGTGCATGGCGGATTTGGCAAAAGCGGTTTTGTCGCAAAATGCGCCGATTGCCACTTACCTCATGATTCTCTTCATGGATACTTAATCCAAAAAGTTAGAACTGGTATTCATGATGTTGTAACTGAAATTACTAAAGACACTTATAATATTGATTGGAAAGAGAAAAGAGAAGAGAGAAGACATTTTACTTATGACAGTAGCTGTTTGCACTGCCATGAAAATCTACTTAGAGCCACGAAACCCAATAAAAAAGCTTTTTTAGCTCACAAAGCGTATTTTAGCGGCAAACTTAAAGTAGAGGTAGATCATAAAAAAGTGCCGGCAATGTGCGTTGATTGCCATAAGTATGTTGGGCATTACGAGCTTGGAAAAGAGCTGGATAAAATAGGAACCGTTTATGACAAAGATTTTTACGACTATAAAAGGGATGAGCCCAATTATGCCGCCGAGGTAGAAAATAGTGACGAGTTAGAGAAAAACACGGCGCATAACGGCGAAGAAGAAAATGAGAATGAAGAAGAAAAACATTAACAGTAGAGAGGCGAAAAAATGAAAGATAATAAGATTAAACTAAGCTTGATAGTAGCCGGAATTTTGATATTGGTTTTGGTAGGATTTGCAGTTAGCGGAGTAAGCTTTACCAAGTTTGCAAAAATCAATGAAAGCATACTTGAAAACATTTTAAGAGGCTCTCATCACATTTTTATGAATCCTAATATAAGCGTAGAGTATATTAAAAATCATACCGGAAGTACGAAAAAGATTGATGAATCTGAGCTTCCTCAAGCTTTTAAACCGGTCCAAAAATATCAGCACCCTCCTTTTATAATGGGCGCGTGTCAAGTGTGTCACGCTCCTAAAAGATCGAAGCCGGCGGCTATTTTGACTCATACCGTACAAGAACTGTGTTTTGAGTGTCACATACCTGTAAAACAGCCGTCTAACAATATAAACTGTAATAAATGCCATAATCCACATCATGCTCCAAAAGAGCATCTAATAAGAAAAAAGGTGAATGCAAAAGAGTGTCCGGTAGGGGAATTTGAGTATTAAAACCTAATAACAAAAAGAAGGTGCGGGAATGAAACTTAAAAATTTGGTTTTTATAACATTTTTTGCGTTGCTGTTTGTAATAGGCGGGTACTATATTTCTCAAATCGATTTTGACGAAAAGGTTGCTAGAGTTGAAAAAATTACAAAGAGTATCCTAGAAGGCGTTATAGAAGGACCAGAGAGATTTTTCCCCACCGAAGCCAATATTACCGAAGAAGAGTTAAACGAAATAAATATTTCTAAAATTTCCGAAGAGATAGGAGAGAGCGTAAAAGCTAAAGATAAAGAGAAGATTTTATTGATTGAGAAAAAGACGGAAGAAGCCTTGAAAATAGAGTTGAAAAAATTGGAGGAAGAGAAGAAGCTAAAACATACAAAAGCAAAAGCGAAAGAGGCGAAACTTGTCAGATTAGAAGACCTTCCTCAAAAATTCAAACCTTTAAAGAGAAATCTTCATGAGCCTTTTAAAATGGGGGCGTGCGAGCTTTGTCACGTATCTTCTGGAGTTAAGCCCGGAAAAATAATTACTAAAAATATAGAAGAGCTATGCTATAAATGCCATAAAGTAAGATATAATAAAAAGATAGATCACAAACCTGTAAAAGAAGGAAGATGTACCGATTGTCACGATCCGCATCAATCAAATGCGAAAAACCTTTTAAAAGGAAAAGATGTTAACGATCTATGCTTAAAATGTCATAGCGTAGGCAATAAGAAAAAGATCAAAAAAACTGTCAACATGAAAGCATATTATAAGCATAAACCGGCTGAGAAAAATTGTGTGGAATGTCATGAAGCACATACTTCAGACTACAAAAAACTTTTAAAAGATGACGGCAGGATCAACCTATGTTTGGATTGTCATTCAAAATTGGAAAATCATGTCGATATGAAAAAGTGGATTAATGAGGTAAAATATAAACACGGCGCCATTACGGATAGTAAGAACAGATGTTTAGAATGTCACGATCCGCACGCTACAAATCATAAAGGAATACTTAAAAAACAACAGGTAAAAATGTGTTTAAGCTGTCATAACAAAAACTTAAAGTCTGATGAAGACGGCGGTATGTTGATGAATATGGAGAAACATTTAAAAGACAATCCAGTTTGGCATAAGCCTATAAAAGATGTGGTAAAAGAGGGAGGATGCGCGGCATGTCATAATCCTCACGGTTCAAACCATTTTAGTATATTGAGAAAATCTTACACGACCGAATTTTATGACGATTTTAAAGCAAAAAAAGATTTTATATGCTTTAAATGTCATAAGATCGAGAAATTTAGCGAAAAGATTTCTGATAAGACCGGTTTTAGAGACGGTAAAGTAAATTTACACTATCTGCACGTCAACAATAAAAAAGGAAGATCGTGTAGAGTTTGCCATGACGAGCATGCGTCAAAATATCCTCATTTGATAAGAAGATATACCGAATTTGGAGGCATTAAGTTTCCTATGAGGTATATAAAAACTGACAACGGAGGCTCATGTCAGCCGGCTTGTCATAAAAAATATGAGTACGATAGGGTAAATCAAAAGAATAAATTTAGTCCGGAAGTCTTTAAAAAATAGGATTGGCAGATGAAAAAAAAGGGGAGTTACGGAGTTTTCTTATTAATCTTTTCAATACTGTTTTTATTCTCTTCTCTTTATGGTGAAGAGAATAAAAAAGAGGACTCCTCCTTTGTGGCTTCCGTAGTTAAAAAGGTTTCAAATAGATATTTTTCCGTTATCGTTCCGTTTGAAAATAATGTGTTTGAAGAACAATTTATTACCGTAACTGTGAAAGTTTTTGATAAAAGCATCGATAAGATAGTTTTAAGAACTAGTTATAATGTAAAACATGAGATCGATATAAAAGAAGATCAAGATACCTACTGTCGAACTCTTATGTTTTTTATCGGCGAAAATTTTATAAAAGTATACGCTTATAAAAACGGTAAAAAAGTGGGAAAAGAGACGATAAAATTTTTTAACAAAGCCTTTTTGTCAAAATATTACAAAATTGTGCCTGATGGCTATAAAAAAGAGTTCTTTCATAACAATATTTACGAGCAGGTATGCGATAAATGTCACGATATGAGCGTAAACGAAGTAGCCGGTATTGCGTTTGAAAATGTTAAAGATTCAAACTGTTATGAATGCCATAAAAATTTATTATCTAGAAAGTATGCCCACGCTCCTACTGTAAACTTTGTCTGTTTGCCATGCCATAACGGGAAAGTTGGTAGAAACAATCGAAAATATGAAGGAAAATCAAAGTTTTTATATCCTGATCCTATAGGAGAGGCTTGTTATAAATGCCATAAAAAAAAGAGAAAAGAGTGGAGTACAAAAATGGTTAAACATGATCCGGTTGGCGCCGGAAAATGTAACAAATGTCACAATCCTCACTCTTCTGGTATTAGCAAATATTTTTTAAGAAGAAGTCCTTGGAGGTTATGTACCGCCTGTCATGCCGATAAAAAATATAAAAAATCTTATATAAATCTGTTTATAAACAAAAAAAGAGCGGGCGAAAATATAGACGATAAATTTTTAAAAGGCGAATTTACTTGCGTAGATTGTCACAATCCTCACGCTTCGGAGGAAAGGTTTTTGCTAAAAGATAGTATGAAAACTTTAAAAGATGTATGTATCTCTATAACTGAAAGCGGTGGAAAATGGTAAAAAGAACGCTATATCCCTTTTTATTTTTTTTCATTTTAGTAAAATGCGCCTATTCTTTAGAAGCAGATGATAGTTATATTATCTGGCCTAAAAAAAACTCTATTTATGAAGAAAAGTATCTTTCTCTCGTTATAAGAAAGCCTGAAAAAGTTAACAAAATAGTCGTCGTTTTAAATGAGGATAATATATTTGACAAAAATATCTCATCAAAAACAATAAAACATGAAAATATAGTTTTTTTCAGCATTAAGCTGGAAAAAAAAGGAAGCAACAAAATAGTCGTAAAAGGTTTTTTCGACAAAGAACAGATTTTTGATGAGCAGATCGAGGTGTTTTTAAAAACGGTCTTAAATAAAAAATATAGATATCCTCCAAAAAAGTTTAAAAGAATTTTTTTCCATACTCAAAAGTATGAAAAACTTTGTAACGAATGCCATGATATGAGCGTTAATGAGATTAAAGGCGTTGTGTTTCACAATAGCGAGGACTCAAACTGCTATGAGTGCCATAAGTTTATGTCATCAGAAAAATATATGCACGCTCCTGCCGCTAATTGGCTATGCGCAACAAGTTGTCATACAGGTCAAGTTGGAGAATTTAATGAAAAATATAAAGGTAAGTCAAAGTTTTTATATGAAGACCCTATTGAGCCCGTATGTCTAAGCTGTCATGAAAAATTTAAAAGTAGATTTTTCAGCGAAAAATATCGTCATGAGCCTGTAGACGACG
>JALWIX010000044.1 GCA_027082175.1 Campylobacterales bacterium | reverse complement strand
CCTAACGGAGCACTAGGAAGAATAAGGATAGTAAAATGAGTAAAGCTGTAGTATTGAACGAAAATTTTGAAAAAGAGAACGAAATTGCTCTTCCCAAAAAGTATGAGCAAATAAATCCGCACAACCTATATCTTTATGTAAAGGCTTATGCGGCAAATTTAAGAGCAAATAACGCCCATACTAAAAATAGAAGCGCAGTTAGCGGCGGCGGTAGAAAACCGTGGCAGCAAAAAGGTAGAGGGGGAGCAAGAGCCGGCTCTATCAGATCGCCTCTATTTGTAGGTGGAGGTGTGGCTTTTGGTCCTACAAATCAGAAAAACTATACTCAAAAAGTCAATAAAAAACAGAAAAGATTGGCTCTTGAGTATGCGCTATTTGAAAAAGCAAATGACGGAAAGCTTTTCATTGTCGATACAATCAGTGTTGAGTCGGGAAAGACCAAAGATGCTGCGGCGATAATGAAAAAGTTGAATGTAAGAGATGCATTGATAGTTAAAGACTTGATAGATGAGAAGACTTATCTTGCATTTAGAAACCTACCAAACGCTTATTTGATTGAGCCAAACGAGCTTAACGCATATTTGGCAGCGGCGTATAACGCTATCGTTATCGAAAAAGCTGTTTGGGAAAATTTAGTAAAAGAGGGCTAAGATGGCAGATATAACAGATATCAAATCGATCATATATACAGAGAAAACTTTAGGCCTTCAAGAAGAGGGATACGTAGTGATTCAAACGTCGGAAAAAATGACTAAGAATCAGTTGAAAGAGGTTTTAAGAGAGTATTTTGGAGTTAATCCCGTAAAAATCAACTCTTTAAAAGTAAAAGGCAAAAAGAAGAGATTTAGAGGGATTGAGGGAAGAAGAGATAACTATAAAAAATTCTATGTGAAGTTGCCAGAAGGCACTCAGATAGAAAGCTTAGCGGTGTAAGGATAGAAAATGGCGATAAAAACATATAAACCATATACACCTAGTCGTAGATTTATGACTACGCTTGATTCAAGCGATATTACAAGTAAACCGACTGTTAGAAAACTTTTGAAAAAACTGCCAGCAAAAGCCGGTAGAAACAATTACGGAAGAATTACTTCTAGACACAAAGAGGCTGGAGCTAAAAAACTTTATAGAATTATAGATTTCAAAAGAAATAAGTTCGGCGTTCCTGGACGAGTTGCTACAATAGAGTACGATCCATACAGAAACTGTAGAATATGCTTAGTCGTTTACAAAGATGGAGACAAAAGATATATCATTCAGCCAAAAGGTTTAAAAGTCGGTGATACAATAGAGGCTGCGGAAGCTGGACTCGACGTACTTCCCGGAAACGCAATGAAACTTAAAAATATCCCTGTGGGTACTTTGGTACACAACATAGAACTAAGTCCAGGTCATGGCGGACAGCTTGCTAGAAGTGCGGGAAGTTACGCTCAGATCATGGGTAGGGAAGATAAATATGTGATTTTAAGACTCCCAAGCGGCGAAATGAGATACGTTCTTGGCGAATGTATGGCTACTATCGGAACTGTGGGAAATGAAGACTATATAAACATGACCATCGGTAAAGCGGGACGTAACAGGCATAGAGGTATAAGGCCTCAAACAAGAGGTTCAGCAATGAACCCTGTTGATCACCCTCACGGTGGTGGTGAAGGTAAAACAGGTCCTAGCGGACATCCTGTTACGCCTTGGGGCAAACCTACAAAAGGTTATAAGACTAGAAAGAAAAAACCGAGTGATAGACTAATCATCTCAAGAAGAAAAAAATAAGGTAGGATGAAATGGCAAGATCAGTAAAAAAGGGTCCATTTGTAGATGATCACTTAATGAAAAAAGTGCTCAAAGCAAAAGAGAGCGGCGATAAAAAACCTATTAAAACTTGGTCAAGAAGAAGCACTATCGTCCCTGAGATGATAGGCCTAACTATAAACGTTCATAACGGAAGACAGTTTGTTCCAGTTTATATTACTGAAAATCATGTAGGTTTTAAACTAGGTGAATTTGCACCGACAAGAACTTTCAAAGGCCATAAAGGCACTGTTCAGAAAAAGATAGGTAAATAAGGGTAAGCCATGAGTAAAGCAGTATTGAGATTTATTAGGCTCTCACCAACGAAGGCAAGACTAATCGCAAGAGAAGTTCAGGGTATGAACGCAGAACTTGCGCTTGCATCTTTAGAGTTTATGCCAAATAAAGCGGCAAAAGTTATATCAAAAGTTATAGCAAGCGCTGTCGCAAACGGAGGTTATGAACCTGAAGAGGTTGTGATAACATCTTGCAGAGTCGATAAAGGACCAGTTTTAAAAAGATTTAGACCAAGAGCGAGAGGTAGGGCTAGTAGAATAGAGAAACCGACTTCTCATATTTATGTAGAAGTAGCTGAAGAAAAGAAGGATAGCTAATGGGTCAGAAAGTAAATCCGATTGGACTAAGACTTGGAATAAACAGGAATTGGGGCAGTAGGTGGTATCCTGATTATAACAGAATGCCAGATTTTGTCGAGGAAGACTATAAAATAAGAAGTTTTTTGAAAAAAGAGCTTTATTATGCTGGAATTAGCGATATTATCATCGAAAGAACAGCTAAAAGACTAAGAGTGACTATCGTAGCTGCTAGACCGGGTATTATTATCGGCAAAAAAGGCGCCGATATAGAAAAAATAAAACAAAAAGTTCAAAAGCTAGTAAATAAAGATGTTTCTATAAATATCAAAGAGCAAAAAAGACCTCAAGCTTCTGCCCAGCTTGCCGCTGAAAATGTTGCTACCCAATTAGAGAGAAGGGTGGCATTTAGAAGAGCTATGAAAAAGGTTATACAGGCGGCTCAAAAAGCTGGCGCAAAAGGTATCAAAGTTCAAGTTGCCGGTCGTCTTGGCGGCGCCGAGATGGCTAGAACCGAATGGTATCTTGAAGGCAGGGTACCTTTGCATACGTTAAGAGCAAAGATTGATTATGGATTTGCAGAGGCTCATACAACTTATGGAGTAATCGGCGTTAAAGTTTGGATATTTAAAGGCGAGGTTCTCCAAAAGGGAATCCAGCCTGAGAAAAAAGAGGCAAAACCTAGACGCAGAGCTCCAAGAAGGAGAGGTAGATAATCATGTTAATGCCAAAGAAGACAAAATATAGAAAACAGCAAAAAGGTAGAAACAGAGGCAAGGCTTATAGAGGAAATAGTCTTGCGTTTGGAAATATCGGTATTAAAGCTATTGAACATGGGAGAATCGATTCTCGCCAGATAGAAGCGGCGAGGGTGGCTATGACTAGAAAAGTTAAAAGAACCGGTAAAATATGGATCAGGGTTTTCCCTGACAAACCTTTAACCAAGAAGCCTTTGGAGACAAGAATGGGTAAAGGTAAAGGTTCTGTAGAAAAGTGGGTAATGAATATTAAGCCTGGCAGAATCATTTATGAAATGGCAGGCGTTGAAGAGAGCTTAGCTAGAGAAGCTCTTGATCTTGCAAGATACAAACTACCTTTTAAAACAAAAATTGTAACGCAAGAGAGTGAAAATGAAATATACTGAGTTAAAAGATAAGAGCCTACAAGAGCTCGAAGGGTTGCTAAGGGAGAAAAAGTTGCTGCTTTTTCAACTAAGAGCCAAGTTGAAAACTATGCAGCTTCAAGATACTAGCGAAATTAGAAAAACTAGAAAAGATATCGCAAGAATAAAAACTGCGATTTCTGCTAAGAAAAGGGCGTAAAGATGGCTTATAAAAGAGAGATACAAGGTATCGTTGTAAAAAAAAGCGGAGACAAAACAGTATCTTTGCTAGTTGAGAGAAAAGTTTTACATCCAAGATACCATAAAATAGTAAAAAGATTTAAAAAATACCTAGTTCATGACGAAAGAAACGAAGTGAACGTGGGTGATGAAATTGTTGCAATTGAGTGCAGACCAATCTCTAAGAGAAAATCTTTTAGGCTTAAAAGAATAGTCTCTACAGGAGTTAAATAATGATACAGAGTTTTACGAGACTAAACGTTGCTGATAACAGCGGCGCTAAAGAGATAATGTGTATTAAAGTTTTAGGCGGAAGCAAAAGAAGATATGCTTCTGTCGGAGACGTGATAGTTGCATCTGTAAAAAAGGCTTTGCCAAATGGCAAAGTTAAAAAAGGTCAAGTGGTAAAAGCCGTTGTTGTTAGAACTAAAAAAGAGATTCAAAGAGAAAATGGTTCTTTGATTAGATTTGACGACAACGCCGCTGTTATCCTTGATAATAAAGGCGAGCCTATCGGAACTCGTATCTTCGGACCTGTTAGCAGGGAAGTAAGATACAAAAACTACATGAAGATAGTATCGCTTGCACCGGAGGTGCTGTAATGGCAAAGAAGTTTAAAATCAAAAAGGGTGATATCGTTGAGATCATCACAGGCGACGACAAAGGAAAAACAGGCGAGGTATTGCAAGTTCTTACAAAAAAAGATGCGGTTATTGTGGCGGGATGTAAAATAGCTAAAAAGGCTGTAAAACCTACTGAAGAGAATCCCGAAGGCGGTTTTATCAATAAAGAGATGCCTATACATATATCAAACGTTCGTAAAGTAGAAGGTGGCAAATGAAGACAATAGAGCTAAAAAAAGAGTATAAAGATAGAGTAGTACCTGCATTAAAAGAAGAGCTTGATATCAAAAATCCTATGTTAACGCCAAAACTTGAAAAAATTGTAATTAGCGTTGGCGCCGGAGAGGCTAGCAGAGATAGCAAATTGATGCAAAATATTCAAGATACTATTAGCCTTATCGCAGGCCAGCACGCTGTAGTTACAAAAGCAAAAAAGAGTGAGGCAGGATTTAAGATAAGAGAAGGAATGCCTGTAGGTGTTAAAGTAACGCTTAGAGGCGACAGGATGTGGAACTTTCTCCAAAAATTAATCTATATAGCTCTTCCTAGAGTGAAAGACTTTAGAGGTCTTCCAAGAAACGGCTTTGACGGAAGGGGAAATTACAATTTCGGTCTAAATGAGCAGTTGATGTTTCCTGAAGTCGATTATGATAATATTATGAAAACTCACGGAATGAATATTACTATAGTTACTTCAACAGACAACGATAAAGAAGCTTATAAGCTATTAGAGCTTCTTGGATTTCCATTTGCAAAAGGAAGATCATAATGGCGAAAAAAAGTATGATAGCAAAGGCTAAAAGAAAGCCTAAATTCAAGGTTAGAGCTTATACAAGATGTAGAATTTGCGGCAGACCTCACTCTGTTTATAGAGATTTTGGTCTTTGCAGAATCTGTTTAAGAAAGATGGCAAGCGAAGGGTTATTACCAGGCGTTAGAAAAGCTAGCTGGTAATTTTCGCAAATAGGAAGCGCACAGAAAGTGCGAACCCTATTTGATATTCACGAAAAGGAGATAAAATTGATTAACGATATGATAGCGGATTCTATAACTAGAATCAGAAACGCAAGCATGAGAAGACAAGAGGTTACAAAACTTTTATATTCTAAAATTGTTGAGTCTATTGTTAAAATATTGCAGGATAAAGGTTATATCGAAAGCTATAAAGTTATCGAAGATGGAAATAAAAAGTTCATCAATGTAGTATTGAAATATGAAGAACAGGGTAAAGTTAAAAAACCTGCTATCAATGAAATAAAAAGAATATCTAAGCCAGGTAGAAGAATCTACAAAGGCAAAGATGAGATAAAGAGATTTAAAAACGGTTATGGAACTATTATTGTAAGCACCTCTAAAGGTGTTCTTCCTAATGATGAAGCGTACGCCAAAGGAGTTGGCGGCGAATTGCTATGCAGCGTTTGGTAATACGATATCCATTCGTATAATCGTAGAAATATCGTAAAAAGGAAAAAAATGAGTAGAATAGGAAAACAGCCTGTAGAGATACCATCAGGTGTGGAAGTTAAGATTGAGAATGGTAAAGTAATAGCAAAGAAAGGAAACCTTGTAAAAGAGGTGGATACCAGAAATCATGTTGATGTAAAAATTGAAGATAACAAAATCATTTTTTCACCAAAAGGTGAAGATAGACAAAACAGAGCTTTCTGGGGAACTTATAGAGCTTTGACAAATAATATGATCGAAGGTCTCGTTAAAGGATTCGAAAAGAGACTAGAGATCAACGGCGTTGGTTACAGAGCTGCGGTTAGCGGAAAAAATCTAGAACTACAGCTTGGGTTTTCACATCCCGTAATATTTCCTATTCCTGAAGGAATTGAAATAAAAGTTGAAAAAAATATAATAATTGTTAAAGGTCATGATAAGCAGCAAGTTGGACAAGTTGCTGCAAAAATAAGAAGTTTTAGACCGCCTGAGCCTTACAAAGGAAAAGGCGTGAAGTACGTGGATGAAGTTATCATCAGAAAAGCTGGTAAAACAGCTAAGAAATAGTAAGGGGCGTGTCTCATGAGAGAATCAATTCAAAGAAAAAAAAATAGACTAAGAATAAAAAGAAAAAGAAGAGTTAGAGGTAAGATAACAGGCTGCGAAAATAGACCGAGAGTTTCTGTATTTAAATCTAATAGACACTTTTACGCTCAAGCCATTGATGATACTAAAGGCCATACTTTGGCGTATGCCGATGGGGCTAAAATGGGCTTGAAAGCGAATAAAGAAGATGTAAAAAAAGTTGCCGCAGTAATGGCTGAACAGCTAAAAGCAAAAGGTATTGAGTCAATCGTTTTTGATAGAAACGGTTATCTTTACCATGGCGTAGTTGCATCTTTTGCGGATGCACTAAGAGAAAACGGAATTAAGTTTTAAAGGTTGTGACTATGGAAAAGTGGAATAGAGAAGAGTTTGAAGAGGTAGTTGTTAATATCGGTAGAGTTACAAAGGTTGTAAAAGGCGGTAGAAGATTTAGATTTAGCGCGTTAGTAGTTGTTGGAGACAAAAAGGGACATGTAGGATACGGCATCGGTAAAGCAAAAGAGGTGCCAGACGCTATTAAAAAGGCTGTTGACAACGCTTTTAAAAATATAACTACCGTAAATATCAAAGGTTCAACCATTGCTCATGATATTACTCATAAATACAATGCAAGTAAAATTATTTTAAAACCGGCCAGTGAAGGTACCGGAGTAATTGCCGGTGGTGCTGCAAGGCCTGTTCTTGAACTTGCGGGAATTAAGGATATTTTGACTAAATCACTTGGTTCTAACAATCCTTCAAACTTAGTAAGAGCGACAATAGAGGCTCTTGGAAAAATTAAAGCATAGTCAAAATTAAATTTAAGGATAGATAGATGGCACTTCATAACTTACAACCGGCAGCTGGAAGCACTCATAAAAGTAAAAGAGTTGGACGCGGTCAGGGTAGCGGAATGGGTAAAACTGCTACAAGAGGCCAAAAAGGACAAAAAAGCAGAACTGGTTATAAACAAAAAAGAGGTTTTGAAGGCGGACAACAACCACTTCAAAGAAGATTACCTAAAATCGGTTTTACTTCAAATGTCGTAAAGCCGTATGTAATTAATGTCGATAAAGTAAAAAAAATTGCGGAACTTGATGAAATAACAATGGACACGATAAGAAGCGTCCATAAGATGACTAAAAAAATAACTAGAGTTAAACTTATCGGCTCTAGTGTAAAAGATATAGTTAATAAGATAAAAGATGAAAATATTACTTACAGCGGACAAAAATAATGAATAAAGCTCTTTTAAATAAGATACTAATAACGCTAGGTTTCCTGTTTATTTATAGAGTATTAGCTTATGTACCGGTTCCTGGTGTGAATATTGACGTTGTAAAAGAGTTTTTCGACTCCCAGGCAGGCAATGCCTTGGGGCTATTTAATATGTTTAGCGGTAACGCCGTTGAGAGACTTAGTATCATCTCTTTAGGTATTATGCCTTATATTACCGCTTCGATTATTATGGAATTATTAGCGGCCACTTTCCCATCTCTTGGACAGATGAAAAAAGAGAGAGACGGGATGGTTAAATATATGCAGATTATTAGATACGCAACTATAGCTATTACCTTAGTTCAGGCAGTAGGCGTTTCAATCGGTTTGCAAAGTCTTACCGGTCGCGGCGGCGAGAGCGCGATAATGATCGATATGCCGACATTTATCACAGTAGCTGCTATTTCTATGTTAGCGGGAACAATGATTTTGATGTGGATAGGCGAACAGATTACCCAAAGAGGGATTGGAAACGGCATATCGCTCATAATATTTGCGGGTATTGTATCTGGTATTCCGTCGGCAATTGCCGGAACTGTAAATCTTGTGAATACAGGTGAACTTAACTTCTTGATTTTAATAGCTATATTTGCGATTATTCTTTTAACGGTCGGATTTATTATATATGTGGAATTAGGCGAGAGAAGAATACCGGTTTCATACTCTAGAAAAGTAATGATGCAAAATCAGAAAAAAAGAGTAATGAACTACATCCCTATCAAGGTAAATCTTAGCGGAGTTATACCGCCTATTTTTGCTTCGGCGATATTGATGTTTCCTTCGACAATTTTACAAGCGAGCACTAATCCTATCATTCAAAAAATATCGGATTTGCTTAATCCAAACGGGTATCTGTTTAATATCTTAATGTTTTTTCTAGTTGTATTTTTTGCTTATTTTTATGCTTCAATTGTATTTAATGCTAAAGATATAGCCGAAAATTTAAAAAGACAAGGCGGATTTATCCCCGGAGTTAGACCTGGGGAACATACCGCAGAGTTTTTAAATGAAGTGGCGAGCAGGTTGACATTTTGGGGAGCGATTTATCTAGGAATAATTTCCACATTACCTTGGATATTGGTAAAAGGCATGGGCGTGCCTTTCTATTTTGGAGGAACTGCGGTATTGATAGTGGTGCAAGTCGCTCTTGATACGATGAGAAAAATAGAGGCACAGATATATATGAACAAATACGAGACATTAAGCGCTGTAGGACTTTAATGTCTATCGCGATAAGAAAACCTAATGAGATTGAAGCTCTAAGAAAAGCTAACAAAATAGTGGCGAAAACATTAGAGTATTTAAAGACAAAATGTGTTCCCGGCGTCTCTTTAAAAGAATTAGATAAACTAGGAGAAGAGTTTATAAGAGACCACGGGGCACGTCCATCTTTTAAAGGTCTTTACGGTTTTCCCGCTTCTGTTTGCACTTCGGTGAATCAGGTAATAATCCATGGAATTCCAACTGATTATAGGCTTAAAGAAGGCGATATTATAGGTCTAGATATAGGTACCGAGCTTGACGGTTGGTATGGAGATGCGGCTATAACAGTTTGCGTAGGAGATGTGAGCGAAAAAGATAGAGAGTTGGTATTATGTGCGAAGGAGACTCTTTATTTCGCTATAGAACTGATAAAACCGGGACTTAGATTTAAAGAACTTAGTTTTGAGATCGAGAAATTTATAAAATCTCGCGGTTTTATTCCACTTCACGGATTTTGCGGTCACGGCATAGGAAAAAAACCGCATGAAGAACCTGAAATCCCCAACTATCTAGAGCATGGCTCGCCAAAAAGCGGCCCAAAAATCAAAAATGGAATGGTTTTTTGTTTGGAGCCTATGATCTGCCAAAAAAGCGGTACTCCAAAAATATTGAAAGATAAATGGTCGGTGGTTAGCGAGGACGGGCTTAATGGGGCTCATTATGAGCATACCGTTGCAGTAATAGATGGAAAGGCTGAAATTTTAAGCCAAATTTGATTTGGCAAGAAAATACTCAAATTAAAATAGGAGGCAAAATGGCAAAGGATGACGTAATAGAAGTTGACGGAATAGTTAAAGAGGCTCTACCTAATGCAACCTTTAGAGTAGAACTTGAAAATGGCCACGTTGTATTGTGTCATATTGCAGGTAAGATGAGAATGCATTATATTAAGATATTACCAGGGGATAAAGTTAAGGTTGAATTGACACCGTATAGTTTGGACAAAGGTAGGATAACTTTTAGATACAAATAATATAAAATTTATCTTAAATTAAGTTCTATTTTAGTATAATTTTGTCCCTTTCTAGGGAACTGCGCGAAGAATCTTTGTAAAAAGCGGCACACTTTTTACAAGGATTGGTTTAATTAAACTCGTTAAACCTAAAGCGTACCGTAACAGTGCAGTTTGTTTGGGGTTTAAGGTAGAAGGTAGAAGGCTGTAGAAGGTAGAAGGCAGAAGGAAAGTTCTTTCATCTTTCTCCCTTTATCCTTCTCCCTTTATCCTTCCCTTAACCCTTCTACCCAATTTTAAGGAGATATAATGAAGGTTAGACCATCTGTTAAAAAGATGTGCGAAAAATGCAAAATCATTAAGCGCAAAGGTGTTATTAGAGTAATTTGCGAAAATCCAAAACATAAACAGAGACAAGGATAGTAAATGGCAAGGATTGCAGGTGTAGATTTACCGAAAAGCAAAAGAATGGAGTATGCGTTAACCTATATTTACGGTATAGGCTTGACTACTTCAAGAAAAATTTTGGATGCTACAGGGATTAGCTATGACAAAAGAGTTCATGAGCTAACAGAAGAGGAAGTGGCTAAAATTAACAAAGAGATTAGAGATAACTATATGGTGGAAGGTGATCTAAGACGTAAAGTAGCTATGGATATAAAAGCTTTAATGGATATCGGATGCTACAGAGGTCTTAGACATAGAAGAGGCCTTCCAGTTAGAGGTCAAAGAACTAAAACTAATGCCAGAACTAGAAAAGGTAAAAAGAAAACAGTAGGATCTAAGTAAAGGATTGATGGATGGCAAAAAGAAAAACAAGAAAAAAAGTAGTAAAAAAGAATATTGCAAAAGGTATTGTATACATTAATGCTACCTTTAACAATACTGTTGTGACAGTTACCGATGAGATGGGTAATGTTATAGCTTGGAGCAGTGCAGGAAGCCTTGGCTTTAAAGGCAGCAAAAAGTCTACACCGTTTGCTGCTCAACAGGCTGTTGAAGACGCTATGACAAAAGCTAAAGAGCACGGTATAAAAGAAGTGGGCATAAAAGTTCAAGGCCCCGGAAGCGGTAGAGATACCGCAGTGAAAACAGTAGGAGCGATAGAAGGAATAAAAGTTATATTTTTTAAAGATATTACACCTTTGCCGCACAACGGGTGTAGACCTCCAAAAAGAAGAAGAGTATAATCAATTTATTACGGTACGCTGAAGTCGAGAGAATTTAAAAGTATTAGGAGAAACAATGGCAAGATATAGAGGTCCGGTAGAGAAAATAGAGAGACGTCTAGGTGTTAGTCTTGCTCTTAAAGGCGAAAGAAGACTTGCCGGAAAGAGCGCATTAGAGAAAAGGCCATACGCGCCTGGGCAGCATGGACAAAGAAGAGCGAAAATTTCAGAATATGGCTTGCAGCTTAGAGAGAAGCAAAAAGCAAAATATATGTATGGCGTTGCCGAAAAACAGTTTAGAAATCTTTTTAGAGAAGCGAGTAGAATGGAAGGGAACACCGGAGAAAACCTTATCATTCTACTTGAGAGAAGATTAGATAACGTAGTTTACAGAATGGGCTTTGCAACGACTAGAAGATTTGCAAGACAGTTAGTTAATCACGGACATATACTAGTTGACGGTAAGAGAGTAAATATTCCTTCTTATAGAGTTAAGCCTGGACAAAAAATTGAGATAAGAGAAAAGAGTAAAAACAATCCTCAAATCCAAAGAGCGATCGAACTTTCTAATCAAACTGGCATAGTTCCTTGGGTTGACGTAGATAAAGAGAAAGTTTTCGGAATTTTTACAAGACTTCCAGAAAGAGAAGAGATAGCTATCCCTATCGAAGAGCGTCTAATAGTAGAGCTATACTCTAAGTAATAGGTAGAAGGCGGAAGGAAGGAGTAGCGTTTCCTTCAACCTTCGACCTTATTTTTATAAAAAATTCATAAAGAGAGAGTTGGCAATGAAAAAAATCAAAACAGCACCTTTTATGCCTTCGGAAGTTGAAGTTACGCAACTTGGAGAAAATAGTATAAAAATTGAAGCATATCCGTTTGAAAGCGGCTATGCAATCTCTTTAGCCCATCCTCTAAGAAGACTTCTTCTTAGCAGCTCTATCGGTTATTCGCCTGTCGCTTTAAAGATTGAAGGCGTATCTCATGAATTTGATAGCATAAGAGGTATGTTAGAGGATGTTGCCGTTTTTATTATAAATCTTAAAAATATAAGATTTAAAATAAGAGACGGAAGCGATAAAAAAGAGGTAACATACGAGTTTAACGGCCCAAAAGAGATACATGGAAAAGATTTAGAGAATGAAGAGATAGAGATAGTAACACCAGATGCTTTTTTAGCCACGTTAAACGAAGATGCCAATCTTAGATTTTCTTTGATAATTCATAAAGGAATAGGCTACGTCCCTAGCGAAGAGATAAGAGAAGAGTTGCCTGAAGGTTATCTTCCTATGGATGCTTTTTTTACGCCCGTTAAAAAAGCGGCCTACGATATTGAAAAAGTTTTGGTAGAAGATAATCCAAATTTTGAAAAGATTGTCTTTTATATTGAAACAGACGGACAAATAGAGCCTATCGCAGCATTTAAAGATGCTTTGTCTGTAATGTATAAGCAGATGTCCGTATTCAATAACGAATTAAACGTTCAGATAATTTCTGAAAACGAGTCTGAAGAAAACTCAGCTGAACTTAAAAAACTTTTGCAAAAGATAGATACTCTAAACCTAAGCGCAAGAAGTCATAACTGTCTTGAAAGAGCAGGTATCGAATATATCGGAGAACTAGTTTTAATGAGCGAAGAGGAACTAAAAAACATAAAAAATCTAGGGAAAAAATCTCTTGAAGAGATAAAAGAGAAAATAGATGAAATTACGCAGAAGATGCAAAATCTTTCTTCTAAAGAGTTGGAAGTTTTAAAAAAGAAAATTGAAAAGATAAAGTCTTAAAGGATGGTTTATGAGACATAGACACGGATACAGAAAACTAGGTAGAACAAGCTCGCATAGAAAAGCGTTGCTTAAAAATCTAGCAATTGCATTGATAATGAACGGAAAAATTGAGACAACCGTAGCAAAAGCCAAAACACTTAGAAGCTATATAGAAAAATTAATCACAAAAGCAAAAAAAGGCGACTTTAACGCTCATCGTGAGGTGTTTGCTTATCTTCAAGATAAAGAAGCTACTAAAAAACTTGTAAATGAGATCGCCCCAAATTATCAAAATAGAGAGGGCGGATATACTAGAATAGTAAGAACAAGGTTAAGAAGAGGCGACGCTGCTCCTATGGCGTTTATAGAGCTAGTATAGTTATAGCAAGTAGTCGAGTAGATGGAGTTTTTACTTAACGCCACTTCTCGACTGCCTTTCCACTACTATAATACTTCTAATATTCGCAATTTATCTTACCTTAAGTAAAATTTCCATATATTCCTAAAACATATTTTTAGGAGAAGCTATATGATACCTTTTAGCGATGAAGATTTAAAGCCGGCTGTTGAAAAGTCTATAGAGAAGATAAGACCTATGTTGGCTCTTGATGGAGGCAATATAACTCTTTTAGGAGTAAAAGGGGGAAAAGTATTTGTGTCGTTAGGCGGTGCTTGCGTAGGTTGCAGCGCAAGCGGAAATACATTGAAGTATGGAGTTGAGAGACAATTAAGAATAGACATTCACCCAGAAATAGAAGTTATTAATATAGCGCCGGATTTAGCAGAAAACTGGGAAGAAATAGCAAAAAAAATCGTTGGTGAAGAAGGTAAATGAGAAAAAAATATAGTAAAAAAATGTTGCTGAAAAAAGCCAATAAAGCCTTTTTAAATGGAGAGTATAAAAAGGCAATCTTTTATTTTTCATTAGTATTAAAACAAGAACCACAAAATAAAGAAGCAAAAATCGGCGTACTGTTAAGCGATATAGCGCTAGAAGGTAATGACGATGCTTTGTCTTTATATGACTACTATTTACTTTTAAAAGAAGAGAAAAACGAAAGAGCAGAAAAAATTATAGAAGACTTGATTGAAACGACTGACAATAATATAGAGATGATTACAAATATTTTCAACGATAATCTTATTGAACTTGAGGAAGGAATCTCATATGAAGATTTTAAAACTCTTATTAAAAGTAGAGGAAGTTTTAAAAGAGCTTTTGAAGATATAATGTTTAGTACAAAAGTAATTATTTCCGACAAAAGAGATTTTTTTGATTTTCTAGAAGCTTTAATAGATAATGGTTTTGATAAGATGGCGTTAACTTATTTGGAAGATGCATCAATGCTTTACCCCTCTGATAGTAAAATTTTTGAACTGTTTGAAAAGATTAAACCGGTAGATATACATAATGATAGTTGATTTTAAAGAATTTGCTGTTACGGACAATACAAAAGAGTGGAATAAAGAGCTATTTTTTTTAAAAACATACCAAAACGAAAAATATTTAAATAGTAGCATTGATGAAGATAAGATTATTACGCCAGCTGAGCTTATAAAAAAACTAGATTTAGAAAAAATAAAAGTAGTAGGCGTAACGGGTACAAATGGAAAAACAACTACAACGGCCGCAATATATTCGCTCCTTTTAGACCTTGGAAAAAAGACTGCGCTTCAAGGAACTAGAGGTTTTTTTATAAATGATAAGAAAATAGAGGATAAATCATTAACTACTCCGCCTATTTTAACCAATATAAAACATATGCATCAAGCTTTAAATAAAGATTGCGAATATTTCATAATGGAAGTAAGTTCTCACGCGATAGCTCAAAAAAGAGTTGAAGGTATCGACTTTTCGTTAAAAGTTTTTACAAATATTTCTCAAGACCATCTAGATTTTCATAAAACAATGAAAAACTATATTGATACGAAAAATTCATTTTTTGCGGATGAGACGCTAAAACTGATAAACAAAGACGACTCTTTTGTAAAATTCAATATAAAAAATGCGTATACATACGGACTTGAAAATCCGTCAACTTTTCAAGTTATGGCTTACTCTATTGAGAAAGGAATAAGCGGCGTTATAAGATTTGCAAATGAGATAGCGGATTTCCATTCAAGTTTAATGGGACTTTTTAATATATATAACCTTACAGCGGCAATTGGAGCCGTAAAGATTTTAGAAAATGAGCCGTTAGATAAGATTTGTGAAAATATAGAAAATTTTGCAGGTGTAAGCGGAAGAATGGAAGTTATAAACTATGAACCGGCTATTATTGTAGATTTTGCGCACACTCCTGACGGAATGAAAAAAGTTTTCGAATCGTTTCCGGGAAAAGATATAATTTGCGTATTTGGCGCCGGTGGCGATAGAGATAGAAAAAAAAGAGCTCTTATGGGGGAGATTGCGTCAAGATTTTGTAAAAAAATATATATAACTAGCGATAATCCAAGAAATGAAGAGCCGAAAAAAATAATTGAAGAGATTTACGAAGGCGTTGTGGAAAAAGATAAAGCGATTTTAATAGAAAACAGAAAAGCGGCAATAAGAAAAGCGATTGAAGATTTGCAAAAAGATGAAGTTTTGTTGATATTGGGCAAAGGTGATGAAACTTATCAAGAGATAAATGGTAAAAAAATATCTTTTGACGATAGGGAAATTGTAAGAGAGTTATTAGGAATTAGGAATTAGGAATTGGGAATTGGGAATTGGGAATTGGGAATTGGGAATTGGGAATTGGGAATTGGGAATTGGGAATTGGGAATTGGGAATTGAAGAGCTTAAAAAAAACTTTACTAATTCCAAATTCCCGACTACTAATTACATTTTAAAAATTTATTGCTAAAATTCAGACAAAAATAGTATGAATTAAGGAGAAAAATATGGGAATACCACAACCAGCTTTTTATATATTTAAATGTGAACAATCAGCGCCTCCGGGTTTTCCTAAACCTAGCTGTGTAAGCCAACAAGACCCTGAATCTGCACAGCTTTTCCAGTATCTTGCTCAAAAGCTAATGGAAAAAGGGATTATAGGAACTGTTCAACCTGTTAGAACGGGATGTCTAAATAGATGTCAACTTGGGCCTGTTATGCTTGTTGAGCCGGGACACTATATGTATGTTGGACTAAATAAGGAAAAAATTGATAGAATTATAGATGAGCATATTATAGGCGGCAATCCTGTAAAAGAGTTCCTTATCCCAGAAGAGTATTGGGATCAGCCAATTTCTGCTGAAGATATGATGAAAATGAGCGGTGGAGCATAAAATGCAAATTGAAATGCTTTTTAGTAAAATTCATCGTGCTACTGTTACGGACGCCAACTTAAATTATGTTGGTTCTATAACAATCGATGAGGAACTGCTTGAAGCTGCAAAGCTTAAAGTCGGCCAAAAAGTAGAGATTTTAAATATAAATAACGGTGAAAGATTTACGACTTACGTTATAAAGGGCGAAAGAGGAAAACGTGAGATTTGTCTAAACGGCGCTGCGGCTAGAAAAGCGCATCCGGGAGATAAGATAATTATCGTGGCTTACGCTCTTTATAAAGAGGAAGAGCTTGAAAATTACGAGCCTACAATAGTTTTAGTCAATGACAATAACGATATTGATGAAATACTTAATTATATGTGAGAGAATTTAGTAGTTGAGTGGTATTGAGCCGGCTGCTACCACTCAACTAATTTTAAAAGAAGGATAAAAATGTTCGATAAACTAAATCTTGGAGATTTAGGGAAAGTTTTAGAAGAGATTCAAGAGAAAGCCAAAAAGATTCAAGAAGAGAGTGAAAGCAAGATTTTTACCGCTAAAAGCGGCGGCGGGCTTGTTAAAGTTAGCGCTAACGGAAAGGGTGAAATCGTAGATATTGAAATTGACGATTCATTGATGGAAGATAAAGACTCTTTGCAAATACTTCTAATTAGCGCTATAAATGACGTATTGAAAATGGTTGAAGATGAGAAAAAAAGAGTTGCTATGAACCTAATGAGTTCAACAAATCCATTTGGACAGTAAAGCTAAATGAATTTAAAAGATGAGTTCGAAAAATATCTACAAAATAATCTTCCTTCTATAGAGAGCTTTCATCCCCATTTTGAAGAGTCATTACACTATATGCTAAATGCCGGCGGCAAAAGATTTAGACCGCTTCTTCTTTTAACGGTAGTAAATGTATATGAGCCGTTACTTTTAAATAACGCTATGCCGATCGCGGCGGCAATAGAGTATCTTCATACATATTCATTGATTCATGATGATCTTCCAGCTATGGACAACGCAGATTTAAGACGTGGTTTTGAGACGCTTCATAAAAAATATGACGAAACAACGGCCATACTAATAGGGGATGCTTTAAATACGCACTCTTTTTTTCTTATAGCGAACGCTCCTCTTTCTAATGATGTGAAAATCGAGATTATAAAAGAGCTATCTTTAAATGGCGGAATTTATGGGATGGTTTTAGGACAAGCCTGTGATTGTCATTTTGAAAACAGACCATTGGATTTAGAACAGCTAAGATTTTTACATATACACAAAACTGCAAAGCTTATCGCGTCAAGTTTGAAAATAGGAGCTATTATAGTTGATATAGATGAAAAAACAAAAGATGAACTATATAAGTTTGGTATAGATTTGGGACTTCTGTTTCAGATTCAAGATGATTTGATAGATGTTTTAGCAGATGAAAAAGAGGCGGGAAAAACCACAAACAATGACGAACACAAAAATAGTTTTGTAAATCTTTTAGGGGTTGAAGGGGCTTTAAAAGAGGCTGATGAACTAGCAAAAAAATTAGAACTAAACCTTGATAGTTTTGATGAAAACCTTAAAAATGCTCTTAAATCCCTTTTGCAAAAATATCTTTATAGACACAGGCGTTAATATTGCTTAAATACATTTTTATAAAAATTGAAATAAAATTCGAATCAAAAAAGAGGTAGACATGGATAACCAGATAAGAAAAAAAATGGCCGATACTATAAGATTTTTGGCTTTAGATATGATTCAAGAAGCCAATAGCGGACATCCTGGAGCTCCTTTGGGACTTGCGGACATTGCGGTAGTATTAAGCGAGCATTTAAAACATAATCCTAAAAATCCTAAATGGATTAATCGAGACAGAGTCGTATTTAGCGGCGGACATGCAACCGGACTAATTTATTCTTTACTGTATCTTTGGGGATACGATTTAAGTATAGAGGATTTAAAAGAGTTTAGACAGTACGGTTCTAAAACTCCAGGTCATCCAGAATATGGACATACTCCGGGCGTTGAAATAACAACAGGACCTCTTGGACAGGGTGTCGCTAACGCCGTGGGTATGGCAATGGCGCAAAAATATCTACAAAATATACTAAACAGTGAGACCGCAAAAGTAATTGACCATAAAGTTTATTGTCTATGCGGAGACGGAGACCTTGAAGAGGGTATTAGTTATGAAGCCTGCGCATTGGCCGGAAGATTTGAACTAAACAATCTCATCCTTATATATGATAGCAATAAAATAACTATAGAGGGCGATACTTCTATAGCGTGGAACGAAAACGTAAGCGTTAGATTTGAAGCTCAAAACTGGGATGTTATAGAGATAGACGGCCACAATTATGAGGATATAGATGCGGCTTTTAATTGGGCTAAAAATAGAAAAAAACCTGTGCTTATCATAGCAAATACCTTGATTGCTAAAGGCACTTGTAATTTTGAAGGAGACCCTCACTCTCACGGTGCGCCTCTAGGAGAAGATGAGATAAGATGTTCAAAAGAGCGAGCAGGGTTTGATCCTGATAAGAAATTTTTTGTTCCTGAAGATGTATTGGTTAGATTTAGATGCGCTGTAGAAAAAGGTGAACTTTTAGAAAAAGAGTGGAAAAAACTTCTTTTGGAACTTCCATACAAAGAACAAAACGAACTTCTTGAGATTTTACAAAATCCTAGTTTTGATTCCATCGAATGGCCTGAGTTTGAAGCAGGTTCAATGGTGGCAACCAGAGACAGCAACGGTAAGATTTTAAATGCTATCGCTAAAGCGCTACCAGGATTTGTAGGAGGAAGCGCAGATTTGGCTCCATCAAACAAAACATATCTTAAAGATATGGGAGATTTTCCTAAAGGGAAAAATTTTCATTTCGGTATCAGAGAGCATGCTATGGGCGCTATAACCAACGGAATGGCTGCTTATGGGCTACTAATCCCTTTTAACGCAACTTTTTTTGTTTTTAGCGATTATCAAAAACCTGCTGTAAGAATAGCTGCTCTTTCAAAATTGAAAAACTTTTTTATCTGGACACATGATAGCATAGGTGTAGGTGAAGA
>JALWIX010000043.1 GCA_027082175.1 Campylobacterales bacterium | reverse complement strand
TTTTTCGTTTTTATAGGAGAAGTGCCGTAATATAGAGGATCGGTAATAAGATATGAGTAAAAATTATTCATAGAGCCTTTTTTTTATAGTTTCTAAAATCTCAGTCTGTCTTTTTATCTCTTTCAATTTCTCTATCTGGATATTTGCCATCTCTAAAAGAATTATCAAAATAAACCAAAAAGCGGATGAAAGTATAATAGCAACAAGTGCGGGAAGAATTCCCAAAGGATAGAAAGTTTTAAAAAGGATAAGGGCGCTTAGTATCAAAAGCGCCCAGAAAATACCCAAAAGAAAACTTATAACGTTTTCAAGTAAAGTTTTTTTCAAACTAACCCTTATAAAGATTCCTCATGCAAAAGTACCGCGCCGGCTAAATAAACGTAAGTCAAAATCATAAATATAAAAGTTTGCAAAAATGCCATAAAAAGAAGTATCGCAAAAGCAGGCAAAGGAACTATCCAAGGAGCAAGCATCAATAATACTAACAAGAAAAGATCGTCACCTTTTATATTACCAAAAAGCCTGAAAGACAATGAGATAATTCTAGATAAATGAGAAACTATCTCGATAGGAAACATCAAAGGAGCCAACCATTTTACAGGACCTGCAAAGTGGGCGAAATAGTGAACAAAACCGTTCTTTTTGATACCTTCGTAATTATAGTAGATAAAAACTATCAAAGCGAGCGTCAAAGTAAAGTTTATGTTTCCTGTTGGAGATTCAAAACCTGGAATAATACCTATGATATTGGAAACAAATATAAAAAGCCCCAAAGTCGCTATAAGCGGCAGATATTTTCTTGCATAAGTTTCGCCTACTACATCTCTTCCCATTGAGATAACGCCATCAAGATAGGTCTCCATTACATTTTGCAATCCCTGAGGAACAACTCTTAAAGATTTTGTTGAGGCCTTTGCCAACAACAAAACTATCGCTGCGGCTAGTAGCGTATGAACTACAAAGATGAATGTATGATCGTGCGAAATTACGCCAAAAAACGTAAAGAGTCTCTCTTCCATATCTTCTCCTAACAAAATATTTTGATAAATTTTATCTTTTTTTTGATTAATAGTGTATTAATTTTTTAAAATTTAAACATAAGAAACCAAGATATTTCAAATTTAAACACTGTTTTCTTGACCTATTCTATAAATCGCAAAATCATACTTTACAGGATCAAGAGGATCAAACTTTTTAAGATTTTCCGTAAGTTCTAGAGCGGCTTTTAAATCGCAAGTTTTTCTTTGTAAAAGCCCGATTTTTTTTGATACCTTAAAAGTATGCGTATCAAGAGGTACGATAAGGTCTTTTTTATCTATCTTTTTCCAAATTCCCATATCAATACAATCTTTTCTTACCATCCATCTTAAAAACATATTCCATCTTTTATAGGGAGATAGCGTTGATAATTTTTTTGTATCTGGAGGATTGCCGATTAGAAAAGCATAACCCTTAGAATCGTAAGAATTTACCCTTTTTAAAAGCGTTATTACTTCTCTTAAACCGTCTATTACTCTACTTTCTTTTTTATATCCCTTATAAAAGGTATCCTCTAAAGAGTCTATTTGAGAAACTCTTTTTAATGTTATAAAAATATTTGCTACGTCTAATGAACTTTGAAAACGATAATATAAATGTTTTGTCTCTTTTTTTATCTTCTCTTCACTCTCTTGCAGTAAAGAAAAATCGAGACTATCCAAAAACCTAACAATCAAAGAGGCTTTTCCGTAAGCAAACAGAGAGCAGATTAGAGCAATTTTTTCATCCTGATATCTTCTTGCGATCAAAATAGGGTCTGGATTTTCATAACTAACTTCAAAAAAATTATCTCTTTTTTCCACTTCATTATCAAGAATTTTTTTCAGACTATAAAAATCCAAAATTCTTCCTCTATTATAATTCGTTAATAATAAAAGAGTGTTGATTCGGTATTTGCGGCGCTATGGACGCAAACGCCAACTAACACTACCCTCTCAACTACTCGACTATTTAGAAAATTTCAAATTACCAATTTCTAAAATTTAAAATTCTCTCCAAGATAGTGTTTTCTAACTTCTGGATTTTTTGCTATCTCCACACTAGCGCCCTGAGCCAAAAGCCTACCGTCTCTAATAACGTAGGCTCTGTCACATACGCTTAAAGTCTCCCTAACGTTATGATCGGTTATCAAAACTCCTATATTTATCTGAACAAGCTGCTTTATAATATTTTGGATATCAACGACTGCGATAGGGTCCACACCGGCAAAAGGCTCGTCCAAAAGTAAAAATTTCGGTTCATTAACCAAAGCCCTGGCTATCTCGCACCGTCTTCTCTCCCCACCGCTTAGGCTTATGCCTTTTCTATTTCTAATAGGCTCTATGTTAAACAACTCCAAAAGTTCTTCGACCTTTTTTCTACGCTTTTTCTTATCAAGTTTTCCAGCCTCTGCCGCAAGCATAAGATTATCTTCTACGCTTAAATCTTTAAAGATACTCGATTCTTGAGGTAGATATCCTAAACCTATGTTGGCTCGCTTATGCAAAGGAAGACGCGAAATCTCTTTATCGTCGAAAAAGACCTTCCCTTCCGTAGCTTCAACCAAACCGCATATCATGTAAAACGTGGTAGTTTTACCGGCTCCGTTTGGACCCAAAAGTCCAACGACCTCTTTAGAGTTAACTTCCAAAGTAATATCTTCGACGATAGTCGTATTTTTGATTCTTTTTTTAAGATTTTCGGCTCTTAACTTATGCATCCAATACCTTGTAAACTCTTTTGTCATCTTTTGTCTTTATCTCGATAACAATATATTTAAATCCGGCCATCTTCAGTAACTTTTCTAAATTTTCATCTGCCCACTCTATAAAATGGACTCCTTCTTTTTCAAATTCATCAAACAGTCCTAGTTCTAAAAACTTCTCAAAAGAGGTTTGATAAAGATCGTAATGGTAAATATCGCTCTCATAAACTTGCTGAATGGAAAAGGTAGGTGAAGTAGCTTCCTCAACTCCTCTTTTTTTTGCAAATTCTCTAACTAAAGTTGTTTTTCCGCTACCTAGATTACCTTTTAATAACACAATTTTGTATTTTTTTAACTTCTCATCCAAAAATTCCAAAAGTATATTTAGCTCATTTTCGGCTAAAATAAAAGTTTTCTCCATAGATTATTTCCCTTCTATCCTCTTACCGCCTTGCCAGCCTTACCTGCCTAACTCATTCGACACTTCCACAATCTCTTTTAATTTTTTAATTGCCTTTTTGCTTTCAATAGCCTCTTTTGCCATCTCTATACCCTCTTCTAAACTATCTGTTTTCTCATCGGCTACCAACGCTGCAGCTGCATTTAACAAAACGATATCAAGCTTTGCGCCCTTGAGTTCTCCACTTAAAATATCCTTGGTAATTTTGGCATTCTCTTTAGCGTCTCCGCCTAAAATCGCTTCAAATGGCGAAAAAGAGACGCCTACTTTTCTAGGATCGATTATAAACTCTTCTATATCGCTCATTTCTACTTTAGCGGCATATGTTATGTCACTTACGCTTATCTCATCCATACCGTCCTTACTACTTACAATGATCGCCTTTTTTGTATCGATCAAACTTAAAGCCTTGGCTATTTTAGGTATAAAACTTCTATCAAAAACCCCTAAAAGATATTTTTTGGCTCCGGCGGGATTTGTTAAAGGTCCCAATATATTAAAGATCGTTCTATGAGGAAGAGTCTTTCTTATGGGCATGATAAACTTCATAGCCGGATGATGGTTTATGGCAAAAATAAAACAAAAACCGGTCTTTTCAAGCATTTTGACCTGGTTTTGTGGAGATAGGTTAAGGTTTATGCCCAAAGCTTCAAGCATATCCGCGCTTCCGCTTTTACTAGTAATGCTTCTGTTTCCATGTTTTGCCACAAAACTTCCAAGAGACGCAAGCAAAATAGCTACAGTACTTGATACGTTGAAACTTCCGCTCTTATCGCCTCCGGTACCTACCACATCTATTAGTTTTTCTCTCAAATCTTCGCTTACCGGAAGTTTGATAGAGTGTTCTCTCATAACCCTAGCGGCGGCGGCAATCTCTTCTGGAGATTCGCCCTTTTCATATAAAGAGATTAAAAACTCTCTTGCATCTTTTTCATCCATTCTGTTTTCAAAAAGTTCGGTAAATCTCTCATAAGCCTCTTTATAATTCATCAATCGTCCTTATATAGATATTTTATAACAAAAGGAGGCAATATGGTTGTAGCTATAATAACCAAAACCAAAGCGGCGTAAGTTACGTTATCTAAGATATTAGTTACTCTTCCCATTTCAGCAAAGATCAAACCAACTTCTCCTCTTGGAACCATAGAAACACCGACTATAAGTCTCTTTTTTATCTCTAACGGGATAAACATAGCTCCTATAATTTTGCCTATAACAGCCAATATAAAAATAGTCCCAAAAAGTAGCCAAATATAAGGCTCATCCCATGCTATCTCTTTTAAATTCATAGAAAGACCTACAGCGACAAAGAAAAAAGGAGTAAAGACATAAACTAAAGGCTTTATCTCATCTTCAAGTTTTTGAGAAAATTTTACATCATTGGCCAAAGCCATCCCAAAAGGTAGGAAAAATCTTCTAGACAAAGCAAGGCCTGCAGCAAAGCCGCCTATAATCTCTGGCGCCCCTACTTTATGTGCTAGCCAAGCGAAAAAGAGAACCAACATAAAAACTGAAGTTGGAAGTAGTCCGGGAATCTTGTTTGTATCATGATACTTTTTTATGAGATATGCTATAACTTTGGCCGCCACAGGAGCAACTAAGAAAAAGCCGATAATAAATATAAAAACTTTTGAGGCGTTGGTTAAACTCACTTCGCCCGCATTAGAAAATTCATAAAGTAAAGCTAAAAGTATAACGCCTAAAATATCGTCTAAAACCGCCGCTCCTACGACTATTTCTCCTTCTAGAGAATCTCGCTTATTTAAATCCTGCAAAACTCTTACGGTTATTCCGATGCTAGTTGCTGTTATCGTTCCTCCAATAAACATCGAAACCACTATATCAAAACCGAAAAAATAGTAAGAAACGACCGTCCCAAAAATAAAAGGCAAAACAAATCCGGAAATCGCAACAATTATAGACAACCAGCCCGCTTTCATTAACCTTTTTAGGTCTGTTTCCAATCCTACTTCAAAAAGAAGTAGAATGATTCCTATTTCGGCTAAAAGTTTTAATACATCACTTAACTCGACAAATCCCAAAAAAGATGGTCCCAAAATAAGCCCGGCAAGCAGTTCGCCTAAAACCGGAGGCAAAGAGAGTTTCCTAAAAATCTCTCCAAAAAGTCTTGCGCTAAAAAGCACTATTAAAATTATCAGAAAAAAATCGTGCGGCTGCATCTACACCTCTTTTATATATTCATCCATTTTGCTTTTTGGAATAGTTTTGGTTTCCGGTATTTTTAAAATTATATAACTTTTTTCTCCCTTTAGATATTTTATCGTTATTTTATCACCAATCTTTACCTCTTTACTCGGTTTTACCAACACACCGTTTAAAAAAACCACATTGTTTGTGATCATATCTTGAGCCACAGCCCTTCTTTTAACGATATTGACCGCGTTCATAAATTTATCGATTCGCACTTTTCAAACTCCAAAAGTTTTCTTTTTATTTCAATCCCGCCGTTATATCCCCCTATCGTCTCTTTAGCGACTACTCTGTGGCAAGGAACGATGATCATATAGGGATTTCTTTTCATCGTCATAGCTACAGCTCTATAACTATATGGTGATTTTACCATTTTCGCTACTTCAGAGTAGCTTAAACATTTGCCAAAAGGGATATTTAAAACTGTATCTATAACTTTTTGAGTATATGACGTTTTAAAAGGTTTCAAATGAGGAAGCCATTGAGGCTGTTGTTTTTTAAAATAGTTATTAAACCAAAGTTTTGTAATCTCCGTAATTTCATTTGGTTTTATCTGCTCCTTTTTTTCTACTAATTCTATTTTATATAAAAATCTATTATCTGCCGAAATCTTAAGAGACCCTATAAATGAATCGAAATAGTCTATATACACTTATAATAAACCGAATCTTTTTATAAACTCTTCATTCGTCTCGATCAAACCTCTTTTTTGTAAATCCTCTATCACATCTTTATCGCACAACACATCATCGGGCCATTCCCTTTTGAAGCCGTCAAGCTCATTTTTGTTTGTAGCGTCCACCATGATAAATGGCTCCAAAACTATATCTCTTTTTGCGTCTATATTGTTTACAACTCTCCAAATCAACATATAAGGATTTTCCAAATCGTTATTTTTCTCATCAACAACTACTAAAATCTTTAGATATTTATTGAGCTCTTTTACATCTTTGAAAAACTCTTTTACGCTCCTTTTTTTATCGTATGTTATTACTACTATAGGATTTTTCGTCTCTTTTTTATACTGTTTAAGAGCTTTTACGTTTTTATCTATATTTTGCATCATCTCTAGAAGCTCTTCATCTTTCAAAAGTTCGATCCCAAGCTCTTTTATGGGCTCTTTAGTAGCATCGATACCAAGCTTGCCGCCAACAAACTGAATATCGCTTGCATGGTCTAAATGATCTATGACGCCTTCGCTGATTAAGATATTTTCTTTACTTATTCTATCTAAAATATATGTGGCCACATTTTCATAATCGGTAAGCTTAGGAGAGTCTTCGCCCATAAATATAGCGTGTTTAACAAAACTCATCTGTCCAACTCCCCAAAAAGCGTGCATAAACTGCTTAGCGTGACCAGGATACATAACTTTCATATTAGCTAATATCAAGTTATGGAAAACTCCGTTTTCCGGCATATGATAATCAATAAGATCAGGGGCGGTAGTTTTTAGAAGAGGCAAAAATATTCTCTCCGTTCCCCAACCCATATATTTATCTTCAAGAGGCGGTTTTCCTACAACGGTAGCTTGAAAAACAGGATTTTCTTTTGAAGTTATCTTTGTAACTTCCATTACGGGAAAAGGCTCTTTTAGAGTATAGTATCCGGTATGATCTCCAAAAGGACCCTCAATCTCAAAAATATTTGGTTCCACATACCCTTCTATAACTATATCCACATCTTCCGGTATATAGATATCGTTTGTTAAAGATTTTACAAGTCTTGGATTTTCTCCTCTTATAAAGCCATACATCAAAAGCTCAAATATACCGTGAGGTAAAGGAGCCTGCCCACACCAGATATAGAGAGGATCTCCCCCTATCGCCACGGTAACGGGCATTTTTTTCCCGGCTTTTTTATACTCATGAAAAAAGTGGGCGCCGTCTTTATGTATCTGCCAGTGCATTCCAAGCTTTGTTTTTGAGTATTGCTGTAGTCTATACATTCCAAGATTTTGAGTATCTCCATCAAGACTTTTTGTATAAACCTGCCCCATCGTTATAAACTTGCCGCCATCCTTTGGCCAAGTTTTTAAAATCGGCAATCTATCAAGGTCTAAAGGAAGCTCTCTTTCTTGACAAATACCTCTACCATCCAATCTTTTAGGAAAAACGTTTTTTAGTTTAAAAAGCTTCATTATCAGTGAGATTTTATCGCCAAAACTTCTTGGAGGTTTTAGATGGAGTAGCTCTTCTATCTCTTTTGCAATTAAATCAGGATGTCGTCCTAAAATCTTAGTTGTCAGTTCAAAATTGGCAAATATGTTCATTAAAACGGGCATATCATATTTTATACCAAGCTCTCTATCTACCGGATTTGTAAAAAGGAGAGGTTTAGAAATCTCCTTTTTAACTTCAATATAGGCTATATGCGGAATCTCAAGATTTACATCTAACTCATCTTCTATAACCCTTAAACCGCCCTCTTCTTTTAAAAACTCTATAACATTATCTATCTTCATAATTTCTCCTAATCTAACTTTTTTTAATATTGCTTATTTTCTCTCTATCAACTCATGCGCTAAAGCTTCAGCTTGTTTTAAAACTGTTTGAGTTGCAAGCTTTTGCATATCTGGAGGATATCCAAACTGTCTTAATGTTCTTTTTATAATTACTTTTAATTTTGCTCTTGCACTCTCTCTTATAGCCCAATCAATTGATGTATTTTCTCTTACCTTTTTAAATAGAACCGTTGCAAGCTCTTTTAATTTTTCTTGCGTAAGCTTTTTTTCATTGACGGCATACCCTTTTACAAGGTAGTTTTTTAGGACATTCGTCGCCCAGATACGAAATTGTGTCGCTTTTTTGGAATTAACACGATAGCCAACAGCTATGATTACATCAAGGTTATAGTAAGTAATTTTTCTTTTTACTTCTCTTTTACCTTCAATTTGAACTGTTTCCATTTTGGAAACAGTTGAGTTTGGCTCTAATTCTTTTGAATCAAAGATATTTTTAATATGCTTTGATATAGCTGCTTTTTGAACATCAAAAAGATATGCAATTTGATTGAGATTTAACCAAATTGTCTCTTCTTTCAATTGAACCTCAATTTTTTTATCCCTATCTTCAAAAATAACTAGTTGATTTTCCATTTTCACTTTTTACCCTTAATATCCACCTTTCCCAAACTCTCAAGTATCAACTTATTCAATCTCTCTTCTTCAACTAACTGCTCTAAAAATTCCTGTTTTAGTTTTGTAAACCTATCTTCAAAATCAAAATCATCTTCTTCTTCAGGAAGTCCAACATATCTGCCAGGAGTTAACACATAATCAAGCTCTCTTACTTTCTCAATGCCAACAGATTTACAAAATCCTTTAATATCCTCATAACTTTCATCCTCTTTTTGCCATCTATGGTAAGTATCAGATATTTTTCTTATATTTTCTTCTGTTAAAACTCTTTGTCTTCTATTGATAAGCTCTCCTAAATCTCTTGCATCTATAAAAAGAATTTCTTCTTTTCTTGTGGTTTTGTTTTTTCTTAAAAACCATAAAGATGCCGGTATTTGGGTATTTAAAAAAAGTTTTGCAGGTAGATTAACGATGCAATCTACTATATCATCTTCGATCATATTTTTTCTAATCTCATATTCAGCGCTTTGTTTTGTAGTTAGTGCGCCTTTGGCCAAAACAAATCCTGCTTTTCCGTGAGGCGAAAGATGAAAGATAAAGTGCTGAATCCATGCGTAGTTTGCATTGCCAACAGGCGGAACTCCATATTTCCACCTAGCATCTTTTCTTAAAAGCTCGCCACTCCAGTCGCTATCGTTAAATGGTGGATTTGCGATTACAAAATCTGCCTTGAGGTCTTTGTGAGCATCATTTAAAAATGAGCCTTCGGGATTCCATTTAACTTGAGTTGAGTCAATCCCTCTAATTGCAAGGTTCATTTTACACAGTCGCCAAGTTGTTTGGTTGCTCTCTTGTCCATATATTGAAATATCATTAATCTTTCCTTGATGCTCTTGCACAAACTTTTCAGACTGTACAAACATTCCTCCACTTCCACAACAAGGATCAAAAACTCTTCCCTTATAAGGCTCAAGCATTTCAACTAGTAACTCAACAACGCTTCTTGGAGTATAGAACTGCCCTCCTTTTTTACCTTCTGCAAGCGCAAACTCTCCTAAAAAGTATTCAAAAACATGCCCTAAAATATCTGAGCTTTTCTCTTTTGCATCATCAAAAGCGATATTGCTAAAAAGATCAATCAACCCTCCAAGAGTTATAGGATCAATATTTCCCCTTGCATACACTTTTGGCAATACCCCTTTTAAAGATGGATTCTCTTTTTCTATTAACTCCATCGCATTATCTATGATTTTCCCAATCTCTACATCTTTAGCATTTGCTTTTAAATACTCCCATCTAGCCTTTGGTGGAACATAAAATACATTTTCTGCTATGTATTCGTCTCTATCTTCCGGATCAGCTCCTAAGTATTCACCTTCACCTTTTTTTAACTTTTCATAAAGTTCTTCAAATGCTTCTGAGATGTATCTTAAAAAAATCAATCCAAGAACCACATGTTTATACTCTGCAGCATCGATATTTTTTCTTAGTTTATCTGCTGCTTTCCATAGCCCTTGCTCAAAAGTTTCTATAATTTGTTTTTTCTTTGCCATAATTTTCCTTTTTATAAAAACCCTTCTTCTTTCAAACTTATAAATCCATCTTTGCTAAAGATTATGTGATCTAGTAGTTCAATACCAAGTATCTTTCCGCTTTGTTGAAGTTTTTGTGTAACGGATAAGTCTTCACTGCTAGGAGTTAAATAATTTGAAGGATGATTATGAGCTACGATAATGCTTGCGCATCTATTTTCAATCGCTGGAGCAAAAACTTCTCTTGGATGAACTAAACTTTGATTTAAAGTGCCAATAGTTACGACTCTCTTTTGGCAAATTCTATTTGCTCCATCAAGATAAATAGACAAAAAATACTCTTGCTTTTTATCATAATACTCTTTTAACTCCTCATATACATCTTTAGCTGAAGTAATTGTTTTATATTGTTTTAAAAGATACCTTTTTGATAGCTCTATCGCGCTAACTATTTGAGAAGCTTTTGCTATGCCAAGTCCGTGGATTTGAAGAAGTTTTTCTAAATCAATTGAGTCAAAATCATATCTAAAAAGTTTTACAATTTCTCGTGAGAGTTTTATAACATCTTTCCCTTTTACGCCACTACCAAGTAAGATTGCGACTAACTCATAATCTTTTAGAGCCCCTACTCCTTTTTCTAAAAGTTTTTCCCTTGGTTTTTCAAACTTTTCAAGCTCATTGATTTTTTTCATCTTGTATCCAAAATTACATTATTTTATACCTTTGCATAAGGTTTTAATCAACTTCTATTACATTTTCTTAAATCTTTAAAAGGATTTTTCTTAATAATTGTTCCATCTGGCATTTGTTCTCAATCAAAACCCATTTCTAATTCATAATTCTCAATTCCTAATTTACTAATCTTCAATGTCTAATGTCCAATTTACAATTTCCAAACTATTTAAACGCCATCTCTTCGGCTCTTTTTAACAGCTCTTTTGCTCCGGCTTCTATCATAGACTCTGCAAGTGTCTTTCCTAACTCTTTATAGTTCTCTTTCGTTCCAAAAATCTTATCTTTTAAAAGCTCTTTGCCGTTTGGTAGGCCTATAACGGCTCTTGCCACTATATCTCCATCATCCATTAGGGTAGCTTTAACGCCTATAGGCACCTGACATCCACCTTGCAATACATCTACAAAATCTCTCTCTACGGTCGTCTCTATCTGACTCTTTTCATCATTAAGACTCTTTACGATCTCTAAAATTTTCTCATCCTCAACACACTCTATTCCAAGAGCTGCCTGTCCCATTGCTGGTATCATCCTCTCCTCTTCAATAGGAGCAAAATAGTTCACCTCTTTGGTTAGTCCTAATCTTTTCAGCCCTGCCGAAGCCAAAATAATAGCGTCAAACTCGCCATCTTTTAACTTCTTGATTCTAGTGTCCACATTTCCTCTTAAATCTTTTATCTTCAGATCTGGTCTTAGATGAAGAAGCTGCATCCTTCTTCTTAGGCTGGTAGTTCCCACAACGGCTTCAGCCGGGAGTTCTTCGATAGATGGGTATTTTGGGCTCAATAGAGCATCCCTTGGGTCCTCTCTTTTAGTGATAGCGCCTAAAACTAGACCATTTGGAAGTTCTGTCGGAACATCTTTTAGACTGTGAACCGCCAAATGAGCATCACCTCTTAACATCGCATCTTCAAGCTCTTTTGTAAAAAGCCCTTTACCTCCTATCAAAGCAAGAGGCGTATCTAATATCTTATCTCCTTTAGTTTTAAAAACCTGCAATTCAACTCTTATTTGTGGAAATCTCTTTTCTAAAATAGACTTAATATGATTTGACTGCCAAAGTGCAAGTTTACTTCCCCTAGTTGCTATAACCAATCTTTCCATATATTGCCTTTACTCTTTATTTGGTAAATATTTTTGATACTCTTCTTTGCTAGGGTCTTTCTTTCCGTCTAAGAAGACCGTAGGAGTTCCTTTAACCAAAAGCTCTTCAGCTCTTTGCATGTCTTGTTTTAAATGCTCTTTTACCCATTTTTGGTTAATATCTTCAATAGTCAAGTTAGTTCCAAGTTTTTTATTGAGTTCTTGTAAAACCTTTTTCTCATCTTTCTCTTCATAATTGAAATCTATTTCGTAAATCTTTTTTAACAATTCCTTTTTTCCCTCTTTTTGCAACACTATCATAGCTTTGCATAACGCTAATGAACCTGGATGAAGCTGCACAAGAGGTAGATGATAGTAGTATACAGCAAAGATATCGGGATGTTTTTTAGCCGCTTCTAAAATATCTGGAACTATATCTTTACAAAAAGGACAGTTAGGATCACTAAAAACCAATATTTTGTGTTTTGCGTTTTTGCTTCCAAAAAGTAGATGCTCATCGTCGTAAAAATAGTCTTTGACTTTTGGCGACAGATAATGCTTTATGCTTCTGTTTGTCCTAACATCTATAAAATCTGGACTTATAAAATTATCTTTTACAAATATTATATCGTTTTCACTAATATCTAACGTTTTTCCCCCTCTTTTAAGTTTTAATTCGAACTTTATAAAATATGCTTCCCATCCCTTTGGATTTTCTAAGAGTTGTTTATCTACAATCTCAACACTCTCTACTTTTATTGCCGGATTTTTGCTTAATCCTCTTTTTACAAACTTTTTTATCTGCGTATCGGTTGCGGCAAAACTAAAAACTGCGGCAGCTACGCTAACGCTCAATAATCTCAACATCAATGACATCATCATCTCCTCTATTTTCAGGTGGTCTCTTTTTTAGATTGAGTATTTTTCTGGCAAAAAGTTTAGCAAATGCGTTAAATTGAAGCAAAATACCTAAAATATCGGTAAAAAACCCTGGAATTATAAGTAAAATCGCACCCAAAAGAGTATAGAGGCTCAAAGACTCAAACTCTTCGATACTAATCTCTCTTTTTGCCAAAGCCATAATATATTCATTGGTTTTATATTGAAAATTCATCAATATATAAAATCCAACAATAGCCGAAAATATAATTTCTACAAAAGTCCAAAAAGGACCTATGGCGCTTGCAATCTCAACCGAAACAAAAGTCTCGATAAAGAGATATAGCAAAAAATAGAGCATAAATATCCTTTTTTAAGAAGTGTGGGTGGTTAGTGTTGGTTTACCCACTCAACTACTCAGCCACTCAACTATATATCCGATTCCCAATTCATTTATTCCAATGCTCAATGTCTAATATCAAATATTAATGTTTAATTTTATCTAAAATAAAATCCAATATCTCTTCTTTGGGAACATCTACTTTTTCTAAAGTCTTTCTATCGACAAACTCTACTTTACCCTCTTTTAAATCTTTTCCTACGATAATAGCGTACGGAAAACCGATAAGCTCAAAATCTTTCATCTTAAAGCCAAATCTCTCGTTTCTATCATCCAATATTACTTCTATATTTTTATTTAACAGATTGTTATATAAAGTTTTGGCAAATTCAAACTGCTCTTCATCTTTTACGTTTGAAACAACTATATCTACAAGATATGGCGCTACGGATATAGGCCATATACATCCTCTTTCATCGTGAGACTGCTCTATGATAGCCGCTACCAATCTGCTAACGCCTATCCCGTATGTTCCCATTACAAAAGGCTTTTGTCTCCCGTTTTCATCCAAAAACATAGCTTCAAGAGGCTCGGAATATCTTGTTCCAAGTTGAAATATATGCCCTACTTCTATACCTTTTTTTAGAGTTAGTTTCCCAGAACACACAGGACACTCATCACCCTCTTTTACTGAAACAATATCCGCATAATCAGCTTCCAATTTTGTCAAATCGCATCCAATTATATGGTAATCTTTTTCGTTTGCACCGCAGATAAGACTCTTTTCGCCTTTTAGGCTTTCATCTATAACAAATTTGACTTTAAGTTCATAAGGTCCTATAAATCCAGGAACCAACCCGTTTTTTTCAAGCTCTTCCTCGCTGACATCCCTGAGCTCGTTTGCTCCTACGGCGTTTTGCGCTTTTGTTTCTTGAAGTTCATCGCTTCCCCTTAGAAAAAAGAGGACTATCTCTTCACTCTCATCATAAATCGCCTTTTTCGCAACCGCTTTTAAAAGAAAATAAGGCTCGACATGGAAAAAGCCGCTTAGTTCCTCTATAGACTTTACATCTGGCGTATGAAATTTGGCAAAACCGCTAAATTCAGGAGCCTCCGTAGGAGGTTGCGGTTTTTTCCTTTTAGCCGCTTCTATATTTGCGGCGTATTCGCAAGATTCGCATACGACTATGGTGTCTTCCCCGCTATCTGCCAAAACCATAAACTCTTTGCTTCCACTTCCCCCAATAGCCCCAACATCAGCCTCTACAACTCTAAATTCAAGTCCTAGTTTTGAGAATATTTTTTTGTATGTATCTTCCATCAACTGATACTCTCTTTTCATATCCTCTTCGTCCGCATGAAAGGAGTATCCGTCTTTCATCAAAAACTCTCTACCTCTTAAAAGTCCAAATCTAGGTCTTGCCTCATCCCTAAATTTTAAATGTATTTGATATAGATTTAAAGGAAGCTGTTTATAACTAGTCACTCTGTTTTTTACAAGCTCGACCATCATCTCTTCATGTGTCGGTCCTAAAACAAAACAGTTGTCTCGCCTATCCTTAAATCTTAAGAGCTCTTTTCCGTATTTTCCAAACCTTCCGCTTCTCTCCCATATATCGCAAGGTGTTACAAAACCTAACTGAACTTCTTGACATCCAGAACTGTCCAACTCCTCTTTTATGATATTCCTTATCTTATCTAAAACTATTTTTCCCAGTGGCAAAAAGTTATATATCCCGCTTGCAACTTGGTTTACAAATCCCCCTCTGATAAGATATATATGGCTCGGCAAAACTGCATCTTTGGGCGTCTCTTTCGTCGTAGGAATAAATGCATTGCTAAACTTCACAATTTTCTCCTTTTTCTTCCACCATATTCATATAATATTCACATTTATATCTGTTTAGATGGTTATATTCTTCTCCGCTTAAATCAAAGAAAAATTTGATTGATTCAACTATTACATCGCCACTTGGATCATCAGCAATATTTTTCAGATTTTTAGTCGGTTTATGCAAAAATTTGTTAAAAGCATTATGAAGTATTTTGGTAACTTCCTCTTCCAACTCTTTTGGAAGATATCCTTTCTTGATAGCTTTTTTGATTTCATTGACACTCGCTTCTTTAGCTTTCTCTCTTATCCCTTTTATAATAGGCTCTATTGCTAAAGTCTGAAGCCATTTGAAAAAATCTTTTGTATATCTACCGACTATTTTATAAGCTTCCTTAGCTTGAGCTTCTCTTAAAGCAAGACTTTTATTAACAATCTCTTTTAAATCGTCAACAACATACACTTCAATATTTTCAAAATCAAACTCCTCAATATCCCTTGGAACGGCCATATCGAACCAGTATCTCTTAAACTCTTTTATCTCAACCATCTCTTTTGTTATCACCGGCTCTTGCGAAGATGTTGCTGTAAAAAGAAGCTTATGACGATTTATAAGACTTTTTAGATTTTCCACAGATTCCGCACTAGCGCTTTCTCCAAGATCGTTAGCTATCTTTTTAGCTTTTTCAAAATTTCTACCTATCAAAATTACGTTGCAACCATTTGAAATCAGATGTTTTGCGGCCAGTTGCCCCATCTCTCCCGTTCCCAAAACTAAAGCGGTATATCCCCCCAGACTCTCTAAAATATCTTTTGCCTGAGCAACCGCCGCGCTAGCTATAGAGACGGGATTTTTAGATATATCCGTACTGTTTCTAACTTCCGCCGCGCATTTAAAGGCATAATGCATAACCCGGGCCAACTTTTGGGAAGAGTAACCTTTTTCAAAAGACTCTTTAAAAGCCATCTTAAGCTGCCCTGAAATCTGAGTTTCGCCTATAACAAGGCTGTCCAATGCCGAAGCTACGCTAAAGATATGATAAATTGCGCCATTATCTTCATATATATCGGCTCTTCCTTCTAGCTCGTCAAAACTGATGCCGGATATTTTCGACAACACCTCCAAAATTGCATTAATAGCTTTGAAAGTATCTTTAACGCTTGCTATGATTTCAACTCTATTACAAGTGGAAAGAATTATAAGTTCATTGATAAATGGAAACTCTATAAGCTCTTTATATGCCCTCTCTCTAACCTCGTCCTGACTTAAGGCCAATCTTTCTCTAGTTTCAAGGTCCGTATTTTTGTGGGAAAAACTTACTACTAAATATTGCATCAATATTCCCTGTCAATCAAATTTTTCATAATCTCTTTAAGTTCTATATCCTCTTCATCTATAGCTTTTAACGCTTCTAAACCGAGCCTTTTAGCAAACTCTTTTGACTTATCTATCGCTCCTGTTTTATCCATCATCTCTTTTATCCACATCTTCTCATCTTCACTAGCCTCTTTTTTAAACATAAAAAGGAGCTTTTCTCTATCTTTTTGTTCTAAAGAGTTGTAAAGGTAGATATAAGGAAGAGTGGTTTTTCCTTCTCTAAAGTCATTCATTGCAGGTTTTCCGAGAGTCTCGCTATCTGAGACCACATCCAATATATCGTCGACTATCTGAAACGCAAGACCTAAGTTTTTGCCGTAAAGCGCGTATGCTTCGCTATTTTTCCCCGCCAATATTGCGGCGCATTTGGCGCTTGCTTCTATCAAAGAGGCGGTTTTTTTATAGATCATATCAAGATAGATTTCCAAATCGGTATTAAAAGCTTTTGTCAATTCCACATCCATCATCTCGCCAATACTCAAAAGAGTAACAGCATTTGAAACGTTTTTAGCGATCTCGTCGCTAAATTTGGTGAGCTCAAAAAAAGCTTTTGAATAAAGAATATCTCCCAACATTATGGCTGTTTTGTTGCCGTATAACGCATTTATAGAAGGAGCGCCTCTCCTAGTTAACGCATCATCTATAACATCGTCGTGCAAAAGACTAGCTGCATGAATCATCTCGATAATCGCGGCTAAATCAACGGCTTGCTCATTTTTAGCTATTTTGAGTATTAATTTACTCCTAAGCCTTTTTCCAGAAGGGAGTTTTTTATAAAGCTCTTTAATTTTTTCATCTTTTAAATTATCTATATACTGCTCAATCTTTTTTTCAACAAGATTTACCAAAAATACTCCTTAATTCTAACGGAATTAGAAATTGAAAATTTGGAATCAGGGTTTCTTTCCCCAATTCCTTTTTTCTAATCCCCATTCCTCTATCTAAAACGCTACTCCGACTGAGTTAATATATTTCCCATAGATTCAATATAAAGCGAGTTAATTTTGTTTTCCAACTCTTTTTTATTCTCTTCGTTGGCTATAAAATATTTCACTCTCTTTTCCACATCGTCGACATTGCACTCTTTTTCCAAAATCAGCTCCAAAGCAGCCATCCACTCCATCAATCTTTCAAGCTCGTTTTCCACGATATTTTTGTTGGCGTGAAAAACAATATCGATAAATTTACTTTTTGGCGTTCCCATCATAAAATCATCTACATCGTTAAACATTTTCCCCTCCTATTTTTTATCAAAATTGTTATAATGAAACCTATAAAAACTGAGCTTCATATTATATCTTATAAAATTATAAAATAATTTAATATAATGCTTATATATTGAATTTGTTAGTTCTACTCGTTTTTTGTAACTAATTTTATCCTTTTATTCTATAAATAGAGCTAAAAAAGAGCGGAACTATATATAGATTGATAATTGTAGCCCATGCTATACCAAACCCTAAAGTTATAGCCATCGGCTGAAGTATAAGGCTCTGTCCCGACGCAAAAAATATAAGGGTCGACAATCCTAAAACCGTAGTTATTGAAGTCAAAAGGATCGGTCTTAATCTCAATTTAGCTTTTTTAATTACGCATTCTATATTTTTACATTTTCTAATAAAATCCAACATAATAAGTCCATCGTTAACAACAACGCCGGCAAGACCAACAACGCCTATCATACTGGGCATTGTTAAATTAACTCCCATTATATAATGTCCTACCATAACCCCAAAAATGGATAAAGGAATAGAGCTTAAAACGATTAAAGATTGTACAATTGACCCAAACATCCAAACTAAAGCTAAAAAAATCAAAAAAGTCGCTATTATAGCCGCCTCGCCTATCTCTTTTTTTACTTTTTTGTTCTCTTTCTCCTCACCCTTTATCTCGATTTTTATGCCTTTTTCTTCTATTTTATTTAAAATAGGCGACATCTTTTTGTAAAATTCGGCGGAAGTAATTATCTTCTTATCTAAAGAAGCATAAATAGTTCTTATTTTATTACCGTTCTCTTTTATGATCGTATAAAAATGTCTTTTAAATACAAAATCGGCAACATCTTTTAAAAACACCTTTTTATTGCTATTTGGAAGGTTTACCTCCAAATTTTTCAAAGAGTCGAATCTATCCTTATTTGCTCCCTCAAATCTAACCCTTAATAACTCTTCGTCTTTAAACATTTTTAAAAACTCGCCTTTAAGATAAAGAGGCTTTAAAACGCTATAAAGATATCCTTCCGTTATACCCAACGACTCTCCAAATTTATTTACAATTAGTTTAAGCTCCTTCTCCCCTTCAAAGGCATCGTCTGTTATATTAAATACGCCTTTTATTTTTTTCATCTCATTTTCGATAATATCTATAGCCTCAATTACGTCTTTATCCTTTTTATAGACTAAAGATATCTCTATATCGCTTTTTACTATTCCAGCTTGAGGAACGATAACGTTTAGCTCTTCAATCTCGGCATTATCTTTAAATCTATATACGACTTTTTTAATATCACTTGCCACCTCTTTCGCACTTCTATCTCTTATCATATCCGCTGGTTCATATTCCAAAGAAAAATATGGAACGATATATTTGTCAACAAAATTTTTAGGTTTAGGCTCATGGAGATTTACAAAAATATGAAAAAGATTATCTCCGATTTCCGCTTCATTTTTAGCATCCAGTTTCATCCCTATTATCGACGTTACGCTTGAGACCTCTTTTTGTTTAATATTTTTTAATATCTCTTTTTCTATCTTTGCGATAATCTTTTCCGTTTCGAAAATATCGTTGTTAACATTTACCCTTCCAGAAACATATATCTGAGTGGTGTCAAACTCGGGAAAAAGCTGAAATTTGGAGTTTTTCAGCATTATATAAGTAGAGGATAATATCAAAATAACCAAAGTTATTAAAGAGAGATACTTTCTTTTAAGAAGAAAAGATAATATTTTTTCATACAAGTCTCCCATCTTTTTCCAAAACTCTCCGCTTTCTTTCCTCTTTTTATCAACTTTAAGTAAATCTTTTGCGTGCAAAGGTAAAAAATAAAAAGCCTCAAAAAGAGATGAAAAGAGCAAAATAGATATCATAATGGGCAATATTTTTATAAACACACCCATCTCTCCGCTCATAATTAAAAGAGGCAAAAAAGCAAAAATAGTAGTGGCGGTTGCCGTCAAAACAGCGGGAAACATCTCCAGCGTTCCGTCAATAGTTGCGCTTCTTGGGTCTTTACCCATCTCTAAATGTCTATAGATATTTTCCGCAACCACTATAGCTTCATCAACCAACATTCCTAGAGCTATTAAAGCGCCTAACAAAGAGAGCATATTTAAACTATATCCCATTATCTCCAATGAAATAAGACCTATCATAAAACTAACGGGTATCCCTATCCCCACAACTAAAGAGATACGCCAATTGAGCGTCAAAAATAGAGAAGCAAAAACCAAAATAAGACCAAAAAAGAGGTTTGACGTAACGGTATTTAATCTATTTCTTATCCAAACGGAAGTATCAGTATATACCTGAAACGTAAATTCTGGATATCTTTTTTTAAACTCTTTAAGCTTATTTTTTATCTCTTTAACTAGCTCTATAGCGTTTCCGTTTTTTGACTTTTCTATATTTATGGAAACATTTGGCTTACCGTTAAAATGAGAAAGCTGGGTAGGGTCTGATAGTGTAAACTTAACAGATGCGATATCTTTTAGATATATCTTTTTACCTGCAATGTTTAAAATAGTGTCTTCCCACTCTTTTTTAAGTTTTCTTCCGTTTTGAGTAGTTACGAAAAGGTGGTTGCCTTTCTCTTTAATAGTTCCTATTGGAAATATCGAAGATAAAGTTTTTAAAACGTTTACAACTTGCGTAAGATCAAAACCGTAAGCGTCAATAATCTTTTCATTTAAGACTATCTCTAACTCATCTTTGGCATCCCCTCTTATAGTTATATCGCTTAAATCTTTTATATTTGATAGTTCAGATTTTAATTCATCAGCTATATCTAAAAGCTTTCTTCTATCGCCTTCATAAGCGATCGCAATCAAAACAAGAGGAAAACTCTTTTTTAAAACCGTAGCTACAGGCTCATCCATATCAGAGGGCAGATCCCTTCTGATTTTGGAAATCTGATCTTTAACGTCGTTTAAAACCAAAATCTCGTCTGCGCCCTCTTTAATGTCCGAAACTATAGTAAATCTTCCATTTTTAACAATAGAATTTATCTCAGATAGATTCGTTACGTTTTTTAGACTATCTTCTAGATTTTTTACAGCCATATAGTCTAGATTTTCGGCGCTTGCGCCAGGATAGCTTCCTGTTATAAGTATCTTGTTTAAATCGATAGGAGGAAAAATCTCTTTAGGAACATTTTTATATGCAAAAACCGATAATATCAAAATAAAAACTAAAAAGATATGATTTAAAATAGGCCTATCAATAGCAAACTCGATAAATTTTCTAATCACCCCGTTCCTTATGGTCAAATTAATTAAACTACACTACAAATATTAAAACATAGTATCTAATACTTGATTTTTAAATCTCATATATTCAAGTTTCTGTTTTAACAGTCTGTTTTCCTCTTTAAGAATTTGGTATTCGTCCAAAAGTTTGTTTATGTTTCTACTGGTATAATAGATATGGTTTCTTATATAGATTTTTGGAAATGCTAGTAAAAATACAATAAATATAGTTAAAATAACCATAATCAAAAATTTAAAGTCCAGATTTTTATAACTACTTTGAATCTCTTCTAATTCCTCTAACAACTCTTTTTTTTCAATTTGTTCTATCATAGTTCTCCTATTTGATTTTTAATTAAATTTAAACACTCTCATCTTTGCGCTTCTGCTTCGAGGGTTTTTTTCTATCTCCTCTTTTTTTGCGATTATCGGTTTTTTTGTCAAAATATATCCCAGCTCATTATTTTTCCCGCACTCGCATCTTATGCTTTCACTAGGACAGATACATTTTTTCGCCCATTTTCTAAATCGGTTTTTCACTATTCTATCTTCTAAAGAGTGAAAAGTTATGATCGCTATTTTAGCGCCTTTTGGTCTATGTTCTTCTAATCTATCCAATAATCTCTCAAGCTCTTTTAACTCTTCGTTGACTTCAATACGTATTGCCTGAAAAACAAGAGTGGCGGGGTGTATCTTTTTAGTTTTCATAAAATGTTTCGCTAGAAGTTGGCTAAGCTCTTTTGCGCTTGCTATCTCTTTTTTGCTTCTAGTTTTGACAATAATATCAGCTATCTTTTTATAATTTTTCACCTCGCCATACTCTTTTAAGATATATTCGAGTCTCTCTTTCGGATAGAAGTTTACAACTTCATAAGCGCTCAAAGCTGCGCTCTTATCCATACGCATATCTAAAACTTCACTCTCAAACGAAAAACCTCTCTCTTTTTTGTCAAGCTGTAAAGACGAAACGCCGATATCAGCCAAAACGCCTTTTACATCCAAATCCAAATACTCATCGATTTTTTTTGAAAATCTCCCCTTTACAATTTTAACTCTATCGGAAAATTTTATCAGCCTTTTTTTTGAAAACTCTATCGCCTCTTCATCTTGATCAATTCCTATGAGTTTGATTTTGGGACTGTTTTTTAGTATAGCTTCGCTATGTCCCCCATACCCTAACGTACAATCTATAAAATATCCATCTTTTAAATCTCTAAAAACCTCTACTACTTCATTTAATAAAACCGGTATATGAGGTATATCTTTTTTAATATCCAATATGTTTAATCCTTTTGACTATTTTAAAAGAGTTTTTATCCCTTCATAAGCTACATCCATCATTTTATCAATCTCATCAAAACTTATAACATAAGGAGGCATAAAATATATAACATTCCCCAAAGGTCTAAGTAAAACTTCGTTTTTCAAACCGTATCTATAAACTTTTAACCCAACTCTTTCCATAGGATCATAACCTTTTAGTTCCACCGCCGCAACCATACCTGTTTGCCTTATCTCTTTTACGTTTTCAAGCTCTTTAAATCTTTGAAGTTTGTTTTGTATATATTCGATTTTGATTCTATTTTTTTCTATAACTCCATCCTCTTCAAAAATATCCAACGTAGCATTTGCCGCGCTGCAAGCAAGAGGATTTCCGGTATAACTATGTGAATGTAAAAAAGCTTTATATCTGTTATAGTCACAATAAAACCGACTATATATCTCATCTGTAGTCAAGACTACGGACAAAGGAAGATATCCTCCGGTCAAGCCCTTTGAAAGACACATAAAATCGGGAGTAATTCCCGCTTGTTCACAAGCAAACATCGTTCCTGTTCTTCCAAAACCAACAGCTATCTCATCAGCTATAAAATGGATGTTATATTTTTTGCACAAATCATAAGACATCTTTAAAAAAAGCGGATTATACATATGCATGTATCCGGCACACTGAATCAAAGGTTCGATTATAAAAGCAGATATCTCTCCTTCATATCTTATAAAAGTCTCTTCAAGTTTTTTTGCCGCCTCCACAGCCGCTTCTTCGCTCATATCTTTAGGAACTTCGCTTTGGACGGTTTTTATAAGTATCTCTTCGTAAGTATCCTTATACAGTTCCACGTCTCCTACAGAAAGCGCTCCTATTGTCTCGCCGTGATAACTATTTTTAAGCGAAACGAATAGAGGTTTTATTTCACCTATATTTTTATGATAATGAAAACTCATTTTTAGAGCCACTTCAATAGCGCTTGATCCATTATCGGCGTAAAAACACTTATTTAGACCCTTAGGGGTTATTTTTACTAATCTTTCGCTTAACCTTACAATAGGCTCATGCGTAAAACCAGCAAATATTACGTGTTCTAGATTGTCTAGTTGAGCTTTAATCTTTTCGTTTATTCTCTCGTTTGAGTGTCCAAAAAGATTTACCCACCAGCTACTTATAGCGTCTATATATCTGTTGCCGTCATAATCGTAAAGATATACGCCTTTTCCTTTTCTTATAGGAATCAGGGGCAAAGTTTCGTGGTCTTTCATTTGTGTACACGGATGCCAGATATGTCTTAAATCTCTATCCATCAACTCATTATTTGTCATATCTGTCCTTTTTAAAAAATTTTTCGTTAAACAATATACCAAATTTTAGTTATCAAACCTTGAATTTATCATAAATTAATGGCAATTTCACTAAAATTTAAACAATTTTATCGGTTGAAGGAATAAAGATGATAAGTTGGATGCAAAAACATAAAAAGTGGCTTGTTATTACTATATGGATAAGCACTATTGCTTTTGTAGGCGCCGGTTTTGTAGGTTGGGGCGCTTATCAATACGGTTCTAGCGCGGGCACTGTAGCAAAAGTGGGAGATATCAAAATAGACACAAAAGAGTTTCAGCAAAGATATTCGAATATCTATGCCTATTACAACAATATGTTTCAAGGAAATTTTGATCAAAAAAAGGCGAAAGAGTTGGGATTGGACAAAGAAGCTCTTAACTCTTTAGTTACAGAGGCGCTCTTTTTAAATCTAGCGAAAGATTTAGGACTTACCGTTTTAGAAGATGAGATAAAAGATAAAATTTTAAGTATGAAAGAGTTTCAAAACAACGGAGTCTTCGATAAAAAACTATATCTAGAAGTTCTAAAAAGAGCTGGTATAAAGCCAAAAGAGTTTGAAAAGAGTATTGAAAAAGAGATACTTCTTAGCAAATTGCAAGATATATTAAAACCGGTCTTGACTCCATTGGAATTTGATACTTTCGGTTCCGCCCTTTTTATGGGAGATAAAATCAAATACAAAGTATTAACTTCAAAAGATATAAATTTAAGTCATACTGAAGAGGAACTCAAAAAATATTGGGAAAAAAACAAAAACCAATATTTAACGGAACCTATGTATGAAATATCTATTTTATGGGTAGAGCCAGATAACGTTGAAATTAGTGAAAATGAGCTCAAAGAGTACTATACAAAAAATAGACTAAAATTTGCCGATGAAAACGGAAAAATAAAAAGTTTTGAAGAATCAAAAAGCGAAGTTAAAGAAGCTTTGCGATTAAAAAAAGCCAAGAAAAAAGCTTTAAAAGAGTATCTGAAATTCAAAAAAGGAGAAATTTCCGCAACAGAACAAAAAACGCTTCCTTTAGATAACTCTTTAATACCTAGTAACATTATGAAAGAGATTGCTCAAAAAAGCGAAAAAAAATACTTAAAACCTAAACTAATTGGAAAAAAATATGCTATCATAAGATTGGACAAAAAAATATCCTCCCGTCCAAAGAGTTTTGAAGAAGCAAAAAATGAAGTTTTAGGGGATTTTTTAAAAGAAAAAACTACAAAAGAGCTAAAAAAAACAGCTCAAAAGTTGTATAAAAATTTTGACGGTAAAGTTACGGGTTATATATCAAGGGACGATTTGGACAAATTGCCGCCTTTGAAAGAGGTCGAAGCCGCCGAGTTTTTAAATAAACTATTCACGACTCAAAAGGCAGAGGGTTATATACTTTTAGACAACAATAAAGCAGTTGTGTATAATATTTTGGACCAGAAGCTTGTACGAAAAAGCAAAATTGATAAAAATAGAGCCTTTATTACCGATAATAGTATAAAAGTCAAAGAGGCTACTATCAATAGCAACTTATTAGACGTTTTACAAAAGAGTTATGAGATAGAAATTTTTTACAAAGGACAGTAATTGCAAAATCAAATTCTGGCCATAGATATAGGTTCAAGCAAGATATGTGCCATAATTGCCCAAAAACTTGAAAATGATGAAATAAAAGTCATTGGAACGGGAATTTCAAAATCTCAAGGCTTGAAAAAAGGCACGATTACCAATATCGATCTTGCGTCAAGGTCCATAAAAACAGCTTTAAACGATGCAAAAAGAGTGGCCGGCACCAATGTTAACAAAGCAATTGTCTCCATATCGGGAGCATATACAAAAAGTGTAAACAGCAACGGAATAGTCAATATACCCAATAAAGAGATTACTATAAAAGAGATTAACAGAGTTATGCAAACTGCTCTGTACAACGCAAACATTCCTCACGAATATGAGATTTTACATGTTCTTCCTTATAACTTTAAGGTAGACGATCAAGAAAACATCGAAGACCCTCTAGGTATGAACGCAAGCAGACTCGAAGTTGACGTTCATATCATAACGACTCAAAAATCCAACCTCTTCAATCTTAAAAAAGCAGTAAGGTCTGCGGGAGTCGATATAAAAAATGTTGTCTTAAGCGGATATGCTTCTGCCATATCGGTATTAAATAAAGATGAAAAAGAGTTGGGCGTAGCGGTTATAGACATAGGAGCCGCAACAAGCAATGTTGTTATTCATCTTGGCAATTCCATAAGATTTAACGATTTCTTGGGCGTAGGCTCAAACCATATAACTAACGACCTTTCAATGGCTTTACATACCCCTCTTTCAGTTGCCGAAAAGATAAAACTTGAATACGGTAGTCTTAAAACCACAAAAAATGAGATTATAGAAATACCGGTAATCGGCGATGAAAACAACACTCACGAAGTATCTTTAGAGATAGTATACAATGTAATTTTTGCAAGAGTGGAAGAGACTTTGATGATTTTAGCAAAATCGATAGAGAAAAGCTCTCTTAAAGAACAGATAGGCGCCGGAGTTGTTTTAACGGGCGGTATGTCTAAACTTGAGGGCATAAGAGAACTAGCAGTAGCAATTTTTGACAATATGCCTGTACGCATAGGAAAACCAAAAACAGTTGAAGGAATGTTTGAGGATTTAAAAGACCCGATATATTCAACCGCTATAGGACTTGTCCTTTACGGAGCGGGAGAGTTTACGCAATATGAGATAGACTCGAATAAAACCCTTAGGCATAGAAGCGAAGAGTTTCAAGGAGAGAAAACATTACAATCGACTCAGGAAGATATTGCCGAAATCACCCAAGAGCATGAGTCCTCTGAGATGGAGGAGTTAACAAAACTTCCAAATGAAGAAAAAGTTGGATTAAAAACAAAAATCTCTAAGTTTTTTAGATGGATTACACAACTATTTTAACAACATAAGGAGAGGATATGGAGCCTTTTATCGTAGAAGAGAGCAAAAAAATAACCGGCGCTAATATAAAAGCGATAGGAGTAGGCGGCGGCGGCGGAAATATGATAGGACATATGATCAATCAGGGGATAGAAGGTATCGAACTCTTAGTCGCAAATACTGACGCACAAGCGTTAAACACTTCAAAAGCTCACGTAAAAATACAGCTTGGCGAAAAAACCACAAGAGGTCTAGGCGCCGGAATGATACCTGAAAAAGGGAAAGAGGCCGCGTTAGAGAGCTATGACGAAATTAAAGAAAAATTAGAAGGCGCCGATATAGTTTTTGTCGCTTCAGGTATGGGTGGCGGAACTGGAACAGGAGCTGCTCCTATAATAGCTCAAGCGGCAAAAGAGGTAGGCGCTCTAACCATCTCTGTAGTTACCAAACCTTTTAAGTTTGAAGGTAGAAAAAGAGCCAGACTAGCGGATGAGGGGATAGAAGAGCTAAAAAAAGAGAGCGACTCTATAGTAGTTATCCCAAATGACAAACTATTGGCAATAGTTGAAAAAAATTTGGGTATTAAAGATAGCTTCAAGATAGTCGACGACGTTCTATCAAGAGCCGTAAGCGGAATAAGCGGCGTTATCCTCTCTTATGGTCAAAACGATATTAACCTAGATTTTGCCGACGTCAAAACTGTTATGAGTCACAGAGGTCTAGCTCTAATGGGCGTTGGGGAAGCCCAAGGAAGCAATTCGGCGTACGAAGCAATTAAGAGCGCTATTGAGTCTCCACTTCTTGACAATATGTCTATCAATGGAGCTATGGGGGTTTTGGTACACTTTACTATACATCCTGATTATCCTTTAGTTGATATAGGTGAAGCTATGGATATCGTATATGAAAGCGCGGATGAAGACGCGCATGTTATTTTTGGTACTACCACAGACGAGTCTATGGAACCTGATAGAGTTAAAATCACGTTGGTAGCTACGGGCTTTGACCATCAAGAAGATGAAAAAGAGAAGGAAAAAGAAGAACTAAAGCTTATCACTCCAAGACAAACAGAAATGACTACAAGAAGAAAAGTTAGCGGCGGTTATGAATCTAACGAAGAGCTTTTAGATATACCTACATTTTTGAGAAACCAGATGGACTAACTGTCTAAAGTCTATAGTCGATAGTTAAAACTAAAGACTATAGACTTAACGACTACAAATTTTAACCAATAATCTTTATAGGCCCTTCACTCTCGCCATTTAAAAACTGTTTAACATATTCGTTATTCGTATTTAAAAATTTTTCCTTGTCGCCAAAGTCTATAATTTTACCCTGATATAAAAACGCAAAATAGTCGCCTACTTTAAAACTCTCTTTTATATCGTGGCTGATAAGCACCGAAGTAACGTTTAGTTCGCTTTGTAGATGCAATATCATTCTTGAGATAAGATCGCAAGTAATAGGGTCTAATCCTGTTGTCGGTTCGTCAAAAAGTATTATTTCAGGCTCCATTATAATGGTTCTAGCAAGTCCCACCCTTTTTCTCATTCCGCCGCTTAACTCATCCGGATAGAGCGTCATTACTTCTTTTGGTTTAAGTCCTACCATTTCTAAAGATTTTTCGACTTTTTTAATTATCTCTTTTTTTGCTAATTTAGTATGTTCTCTTAGCGGAAAAGCAACATTTTCAAAAACGTTCATACTGTCAAAAAGAGCTCCGCTTTGAAAAAGAAAACCAACCTTTTTTCTAATCATAAAAATAGTCTTTTCATCAGCTTTAGCCACATCTACCCCATCAACTAAAATCTCTCCGCTATCAGGCCTCAAAAGCCCAACGATATGTTTAATGATAGTAGATTTTCCACTTCCAGAAAGTCCTAAAATAATTGTGGTTTTGTGTCTAATAATATCTAAATCAATACCTCTTAAAACCTCTTTTTGTCCAAATTTTTTCTTTAAGCCCCTAATAGATATCGCTATATCCATATTTTTCCTTATGTAAGTACACTAATAGTCCAATAACCTCTATATTTATTCTTTTCCAAATTTTAGATACAATCTTCTTGCAATCAAAACGGCAAGTGAAAAAGCTAAAAGCATAAAGTCTATTTCGCTTCCTTTGTGAATATTAGCAAAAATTTCACTCTTTGTCATCTCTTCTCCGGCCGCTTGATAAGCCAAAATATCGGGCGTATAATAAAGCGTAAACATAAATATTGCAAAAACTGCCGTCATTGCCGAAGCAAGTACGACTTTATCTCTTTGAAACATTTTAAAACTGTAGCTTTCTCTTAAAATTATTATAAAAGCCGTAATATTTAAAAGATTGTTTGTTTTTAGAAATATCCCAGTCATTATAAGACCCTCTTGATAATGACTCAAAAGCTCCTTGCCAAGATACTCTTCACTGTGAAAAATAGTTGGCGCCACAAATGCGCCGAGAGTTAATACCGCTCCTAAAGTTATACCTAGCAAAACAATATAAAAAATATCTATCCATCGTAAAATCTTCAAAAAATCTCCTTTAAATTAAATTGAATGCTATAAAATATTACATATTTCACTAAATGGTGTGAATGTGGGTATGAGTGTGAGTAAAGTGGCATTTTCTCATTACTTACACTCACACCCACGCCGACCCCCACACTTTTAATATCAATTGTTAAGAGGTCTCAATTATCTATTTTTAACACAAAACCTCTATCCAAACCTGCCAAATCCTTATAAAACTCTGGTCTTAAACCTTTTTTTTCACAGTATCTTTTTATACTCTCTTTTTGATCATAACCCATCTCGCATATAAGAAGATTTGCCTCTTTTAGCAATGCGATATCGATTATCTTTTTTATAAGCTCATCCCCACTCTTTCCGCCAAAAAGCGCTTCTTCAGGCTCAAACGTTACATTTTTGTCTAGTTTAAAATCTTTTGCTATATATGGCGGATTTGAAACTATAATATCCACTTTTTCCTCTACGCAGTCAAGTAAAGAGCATTCTTTAAGCTCTACTTTTTCTTCAACGGAGTGTTTTTTTAAATTTATCTTCGATACTTCCATAGCTTTTTTTGAGATATCAGTCGCAATAAATCTTGCATTTTTTAGCTTCTTTGCCAAAATGATCGATATCACTCCGCTTCCTATGCCTATTTCAGCTACGGTAACTTTTTCATCTAAATCTACATTTTCCAAAACTTTATCTATCAAGAGCTCGGTTTCGGGTCTTGGGATCAACACCCCCTCTTCTATATAAAACTCTTCACTGTAAAAAGATACCTTTTTTGTTATATATTCTATAGGAAAGTTTTGCGCCCTTCTTTCTATATCTTTAAAAAAAATTTTTAACAATTTCTCCTCTAAAACTTCTTCATTATGAATATGAAGATAAACTCTATCCTGTTTCAAAATATTTGATAGCAATATCTCAGCCTCAAACAAAGGGCGACGAGCCACATCTGACAGTTTTTTAGCGGCTAGCCTCAAAGCCTCTTTTATAATCAAAACTCACCTTCAATTATCTAATATTTTTGTTCGTTATTGATATTTTCAATCTCCTCCACTGAGCAATTATCTCTTAAAGCCTCTTTGTCAAGTTCAGTCTCTTCGTTAAAACCTAAAGCTTTTAATCTCTCCAAAATGGGCGGATGTGAGTAGTAAAAAAAGATATACAGAGGATGTGAAAGAGGAAAATGGCTGTTTTCTTCCACTAATTTTAAAAGAGCGTTTCTCAAAGAGCTTCTTGAAACCATATCCGAACCGTACTTATCCGCGGCATATTCGTTTTTTCTTGACACAAAACTAATAATAGGCATAAAGAAAAAGGTAAATACAGGGCTAAGCAATAAAAACAGAGATATTACCGTATAGGGTTGATTACTTATGCCTATTTCGGTAAATAGTTCTTGAGGAAGGTTGGCAAAAATATAAAACATACTAAACATCATAACGCCCATCATAAAGATATTTTTCAATATATCTCTATTTACGAAATGACCAAGTTCGTGACCTAAAACCGCTAAAAGCTCGTCACGAGAAAGTTTTTTTACCAAAGTATCAAAAAGCACCACTCTTTTAGATTTTCCAAGTCCGCCAAAATATGCGTTTAGTCTATTGTCTCTTTTACTTGCATCAACAACATAAACACCCTTAGAGTCAAATCCGCTCCTTTTTAGAAGCTCGTTAATCTCGCTTTCAAGCTCTTTATCTTCTAAAGGAGAAAATTTGTTGAACATAGGCGCTATGATAGTCGGATAGATTGCGTTGATAAGTATAATGATTGCAAAAACAAACAAAAATCCCCAAACCCACCACAGCTCAAAATTAAGCATAATATAGCTAATGCCAGCTATCACTGCAGAACCAAATATTAAAAACAAAAAAGCGCCTTTAATATGGTCTTTAATAAACAAAGAAATAGTAGATTTGTTAAAACCGAACTCTTCATCCAAAACAAATTTTTGATAATATTCAAAAGGGATACCCACAATATAGTTTACGGCTATAAATATATCCACAAAAACGACCGATTTTAAGACAATATTATCTATATGTATAGACTTATCTAGCCACTCTAGTCCGAAACCTATCCAAAATATGAACATTATGTATTCAACAACTGTTTCAACAATAGCGATTTTCTCTTTTTTAGCGCTATATCTTGCAGCCTTAATAAATTTTGAAGGAAGCATCAACACGGCCTTACCATCTTTTGCTTTCAAAACAAACCCGGCTTGCATTATTGATACGTAAATCTTAACCAAAACATATATAAAATATATAATAGATATCGCTAAAATCATAAATTTCCTTATAAAATATTATTAAAACCTGAGAACTCATACAATTATATATTAACGTAGTTTCCCTATGTTTTATATTCATTGCTATTGTATCAAAGATAGGTTAAAATTGCATATTCTTTTAAACTATTTTTAATTTTTAAGTCGATTTATAAATATTGATTATAAAAAATATACTAAGAGGTTATAAATGGCGTTGGTCGATTTAAAAGAGATTTCTAAACAGTTTGAGGCTCAAAAGATTTTATGCGGAGTAGATTTTTATATAGACGAAGGAGAAAGAGTCGCTATCGTTGGAAAAAACGGTAGTGGAAAATCGACTTTGATGAAAATTGTGGCGGGAATTTTAGAGCCGGATGAGGGTGAAAGAAGAGTTAGACAAAACATAAATATTCAGATGTTATCGCAAAAACCCTCTTTTAAAGAGAACGTCACAGTTAAAGAAGAGATCGAAAATCAGCTTAAAGAGTTAAAAGAGGCTAAAAAAGAGTACGAAAAAATCTCTGAAGAAATTTCACAAAATCCCGAAAACCAAACTCTTTTAAATAGATTAAACGAGCTTGCCAACTTTTTAGATTTTCATAACGCTTGGAATCTTGACGATAAAATCGAAAGAGTTCTGTTAGAGTTCGATCTAAAAAAATATGAATCAAAACCGGTCAATCTTCTTAGCGGAGGCGAACAAAGAAGAGTGGCTTTAGCGGGACTTCTTTTGAAAAAACCGGAACTTTTGCTTTTGGATGAACCCACAAACCATCTTGACGTTTATATGGTTGAGTTTTTGGAAGAGATATTGATGAAAGAAAAATTCACTCTCCTTTTCATTTCGCATGATAGATATTTTATCGACAATATCGCTACTAGAGTGGTAGAAGTCGACGAGTGTAAATTAAGAAGTTTTAAAGGAGGATATAACGACTATCTCAGACAAAAAGAGGAACTTTTAAAATCTTTGCAAAAACAGCATGAAAACCTTCTTAGACTTCTTAAACAAGAGGAGGAGTGGTTAAACAGAGGAGTTAGAGCTAGGATAAAAAGAAATGAGGGAAGGAAAAAAAGAGTTTTAGAACTTCGCGAACAAGCAAAGAAAAATCCATCATTAATCAAAAAGATAAAGCTTGAGTTGGAGCGCGAAAAGAAACATTTCAACAGAGAAGAAGGCATAAATAAAAAGAAAATGCTTTTTGAACTAGAAAATATAACAAAATCTCTAGGCGATAAATTATTGATAAAAGATTTCTCGACAAGAATTTTACAAAAAGACAGAATTGCTATCGTGGGTAAAAACGGTAGCGGAAAATCCACTCTTTTAAAGATTCTTTTAGGAGAATTAAATCCCGATAGCGGAGTTATCAAAAGAGGTGAATTCAAAATAGGATATTTTGATCAGCAAAGAAGAATGCTAGACGACGATAAAAATCTGATTGAAACATTTTGCCCAAACGGAGGAGACAGAGTAGAAGTACAGGAAAAAAATATGCATGTTTACGGATATCTAAAAAACTTTTTATTTCCAAAAGAGTTTTTAGATAAGAAGATCGGCGTCCTAAGCGGAGGCGAAAAAAATAGAGTCGCTTTGGCGCTACTCTTTACAAAAAAGGTCGATTGTCTCATACTTGACGAACCCACAAACGATCTAGATATCCCTACTATAAATATTCTAGAAGAGTATTTGCAAAATTTTAGCGGCTCAGTCATTTTCGTAAGTCACGATAGATACTTTGTTGACAAACTCGCTTCCAAACTGTTTATTTTTCACGGTAACGGATATATTGAAGAGTCATACCAAAGCTATAGCGAATATCTGACAATTGAAAAAGAGCTAAAGAGTCTGGAAAATTTTGAAAAAGAGCTGCAAAAAACAAAACCTCCAAGAGAGAGAAAAAGAAAAGCAAAACTATCTTACAAAGAGCAAAAACTTTTAGAAGAACTTCCTTTAAAGATTGAGGAACTTGAGGAGAAAATAGCAAATATAAATGAGTGTTTGGCTGATCCAAATTGTTACGAGGAAAAAGGTATAAACACTCTTGCCGAAGAACTTAGCCTATTGGAAAGCGAGTATGAAGAATTAATGGAAAAATATATCGAGTTAGAAGAAAAAAAAGAAAAACTACATTAATACATTTTAAAATTTAATCATAGCCGAATAAGTTCCAATAACCCGCTTCTAGTCGCTGGATACGGAACATTAATCGGCTCTATTTGAAAAATAGTCTATTCGACTATACATTGTCTGATATTATAGACTCTCGCAAATTCAGGATTTACAAAAGTATCCCCTTTTAATCTCCACTCGCCTTTTTTTACCATTACGTGACCTATTTTATTTGTTTTATCTAGACACATTATATCTTTTCCTTCCTCAAATGCTTCTCTTACCTCTTTTATATGTTCCATTCTTAGATTATAGTGAGCAATAAGCGCTAAAGTTAAAAAAAGAAACATAAAAGGGATCGCTAATTTTGCTTTTTTCGACATAAACGGTCTTGTAGTCACAAATACGGTTATCCCTAAAATAAATAAAGAGATAAAGATATATATTATCTCCTCTTTGAAAAAATTAGCTATACTATCCATAAGTTTTCTCCCACTCTTTAAATTTTGGTGAAAAATATTTAATCCTCACCTTTTTAAACTCTCTAGTAGAATATAGATATTTATACTCCGTAGCCTCTATCTCTTTTGCGATTTCGTTAACCACCTCTTCCACTTCATCTTTGCTCTTGCCGTGGATCATAGAAAAAAGAGGATACGGCCAGTTTGGATAAACCGGTCTAAGATAACAGTGACTAACGGCGCTATACTCGGCAACTTTTTGACCGATCTCTTCGGCTCTGTTTTCCGGAATTTTCCATACAACCATAGCGTTTGCCTTAAATCCTGCTTTTCTGTGATATAAAATTGAGGCGAAACGTCTCATAATGCCGGCATCTTGTAATTTTTTAGCTTCTCTTTTTAAAAAATCGTAGTCTATATTTAAACTATCCACTATATTTTCAAAAGGCTTTTGTATAGGCTCTATATCTTCTTGCAAAGTTTTTATAAGCTCGAAATGGATAGGTTCTAGCTCTATTTTAATCTTCTCTTTTTTCTTAATTTTCTCTTTTTTAGCTTTTTCGCCTTTTACGTCCAATTGTACGGAAATTTTGAACATCTTTTTGGTTGGGAGTATAATATACTCTTTAACTCCGGTTTTTTGGGCCATTATTTTTATCGTATTTTCAAGTCCAAGTTCACTATCTGGAGGAACGGCGAGAGTAAACCAAAGATTAAAAGGGTTGTCTCTTTCATAGTTGTGACTAACACCTGGATGCGTATTTACAAACTCGGCAACTCTTTCTATATCGTCTGTTTTAAAAGCCACTAGAGACGAGCTGTAACCTAATGATTTGGTATCAAAAATCGCGGATGTTTGACGAATTATTTTCTCATCTTTCAACCTCTTATACAGATTTAAAACCTCTTTCTCTTCGGCTCCCAATTTCTCGGCCAAATCTTTAAAAGGTCTTTCGCAAATAGGAAACTCTTTTTGGATTATATTTAAAAACTCTTTTTCCATGTGAACCTCTATCTTATGATTTAAATAAATTGTATTGATATTTTCTCTCTTTTTCCTTGATAGTCATCAAATCTCTTATACGTTAGTTTATGATATCATTACTAGACTAGTAAATTGTTTAAGGAGATTTATGAGTTATTTTCCTGCGTTTGTAAACTTAACTAATAAAAAAATTGTTGTAATAGGCGGAGGTAAAATCGCCGGAGATAAGATTTGTCATCTTTTAGATTTTACAAAAGATATAACTATAATATCACCTAGAATAGATCAAAGAGTAAAAGATTTTATAGATCATAACTCTCTTAAATATATAAGTAGAGAGTATAAAAGCGGAGATATAGACGGTTTTTATATAGTTATTGTAGCTGCTGACGATTTGGAACTTCAAAAAAAAGTATATCAGGAGTGTCAAGATAAAAAGATTCTATGCAATAGCGTTGATAGCGTGGAGTATTGCGACTTTATATTTCCTTCATACATCAAAAGAGGAGATTTGACAATCGCTTTTTCTACTTCCGGCGCTTCTCCCTCATTGGCAAAATATTTAAGAAGAGCGATTGAAAAAACGATTCCAAAAGATATCGAAAATTTTATAAAAGAATTAAAAAATTTAAGGAAAAAACTACCTAAAGGCAAAGAGAGACAAAAACTTTTAGATAGTAAGGCAAAAGAGTATATAGAAAACTATTTTAAAAAGGATCGAAATGTTTAGTAAAAGACTTCTTTGGGGTTTTGCAATAGTTTTTCTTTTTTTGAGCGTAGTAGCACTTGTTACCAATATGCCCGAAAAAAAGAGTAAAAGAGTATATAGCGAAATTTTAGAAACTTTTCCGTATGAGATTAGAAAAGAGTTTGGAGGTTTAGATATTATAGACAAAAGAACGGGCAAAGATTTAGACGTAGCTAACTCAAAAGTTTTCGTAGCTTTTGACGAATTACTCAAAAAATGGGGAAAAACGCATATTAAACTTGAAGGCAAAACCGTCTACGTATTGGACGACGATAAAAAAGTCGTTAAAAAGATAGTATTAAAAAATCAAGAAGAGTTGCATTTTGTAAAAGAGTTTTTCGGCTTATGAGCTTATGATATATAACTCCCGGCAATCAAGCCGAGAGTTAATATTGTCTTTTATAAAAGAGTAGATAAAGAGCTGGAAGCGCCACTAATGTCAAAAATGTCGAACTTATTATTCCGCCTACTACCACAACGGCAAGCGGATATTGAATCTCGCTTCCTACTCCGCTGACAAAAAGAAGCGGTAAAATACCAAACAAAGTTGTAAATGCTGTCATCAAGACAGGTCTTAGACGAAGAAGCGTTGCGTCTTTAAGTAGAGTATCCATCTTTACGTGGGGATACTTGCCTCTTAACTCCTCGATAAAACTAACAAGCACTATTCCATTGAGTATGGCTATAGCAAATATGGTGATAAATCCTATGATCGCAGAAATAGTCAAATATTCGCCGCTTAAAACAAGAGCCGCTATACCGCCTATTAACCCTAACGGAACGCCAAGCATTATTAAAACGGCCTTTGATAATGAATTAAAAGCCGTATAAAGAATCAAAAAGATGATCAAAAATGTTACGGGAATAATTATCATCAACTTATTGGTAGCCTCTTGCATATTTTTAAAATCTCCCGCCCATTTTATGTAGTATCCTGCAGGCAATTGTACGCTATTTTTTATAGCATTGTCCGCCTCTTTTACGAAAGAAGCGGTATCTCTCCCTTTTAACTCTATTGAAATCACAAGATATCTACTAAGATTCTCCCTCTTGATAAAAGAGGGACCTTGAACGACTCTTATATCGCAAACTTCATTCAAAGATACTATTTTGCCGCTTTTTGATCGAAGTTGTAACGATTTTATGCTATCTATACTCTCTTTAGCATCTTTTAGTTTAGGAACAATTCCAAATCTTTTAACTCCTTCTATCTTTTCAGTTACCGGCTCTTCTCCAATGCCGTATTTTATAACTTTCATTATCTCATCTACTTCTAAGGCGTATCTGGAAAGAGCAAGATAGTTTGGTTTAATCTCTATTTGGGCTTGTCCTAGTTGAGATTCCACCTCAACTCTCTCTATACCCCTTATATTATTTATAATAGAAGAAACTTTTGTGGCTAAACTATTTAAGATTTTTTGATCTTCACCAAAGATTTTTATGGCAAGTTCCGCTTTTACTCCCTCTAAAAGCTCCTCAATTCTCATAGCGATAGGTTGAGTAGGTATAAACTGAAGGTAAGAAAAAGTGTCGTGAAGATCATCTGTTATAACTTTTGACAATCTTTTTATATCAAAATCTCCCTCCTTTAAAACAACCAAAATCTCCATATAATTAGCTTGAGCCGTTTCGCCTTTTTCGCTTCTTCCTATCATACTTAACACAGAATCGACATTTTGCCCATACTTTTTTAAAATATATTTCTCTATCTCTTTTGCAGAACTTATACTTTGGCTTAGAGAGGTTCCAGGTATGGCAATAACTCTATACATTATAGACTCTTCATTTAATTTAGGCATAAATTCTCTTCCTTGTTTCGACAAAAACCAAACAGATAAGACAAAAAGCACTGCGGCAGCTGACACAACGAATTTAGCGTTTTTTAAAGAAAAATCTAAAATCGGAACATAAATCATTTTTATAGCCGCCATTAAAGGACTAATGGAGTTTTTTATAGGTTTTAAAAGAAAAAAGGTTAAAACAGGTATAAAAAAAAGAGCAACAACTAAGGAAGCAATCGTAACAAAAACGATATTTATAGCCATTGGAGAGTACAATTTTCCCGCTAAACCGTCTAAACTTAAAAGTGGTATAAAAATCGCCACTATAACTAGGATCGCAAAAAATACAGGTTTTACTACTTCAGCGACGGCTTTTGAGATTATTTGAGATTTTGTTGCGTCATTTTGCTCGTTAAGCATCCTAAAGCAGTTCTCAACCACTACTATAGTGGCATCTACAATCATACCTATAGCAATAGCTAAACCGCTTAAACTCATAAGATTTGCGCTAATTCCAAATCTATCCATAAGCAAAAAAGCTATTAAAAGAGAAAGAGGAAGAGATATTATTACAACAATTGCGCTTCGAATCTCAAATAGAAAAAGAAACAAAATTATCGCAACTAGCAGCGCGCCGCTAAGAAGAGCAGAAGTCATAGTATTTACGGCTTTATGAGTGATTTGCGTTCTATCATAAATAGTTTTAAGGGTCACTCCTTCTGGTAATGTTGAGTTGATAAGCGGAATCTTCTCTTTTATGCGTTCTACCACTTTAGCCGCATTTGTTTGACTTCTTTGAAGAACCATTCCAAACATTACTTCACCGCCGTTTAGAGAAACCGCTCCAAATCTAGGTGCCTTAGCTATAACCACTTCGGCAACATCCTCTATTGTTACCGCTCTCGCTTCTTTAGCTTTAACAACACTCTTTTTAATATCTTCAACACTTTCATATAGCCCCATTCCTCTTATAAGATATTGTTCTTGGTTCATTTCAAGATATTGACCTCCGACGGATCGGTTGCTTCTTTGTAAAGCGCTTACAATCTCGTCATAAGTTATATCTAAAGATTGAAGACGTTTTGGGTCTATCAACACATCGTACTGTTTGACAAAACCTCCCCAACCTATAACCTCTTCTACTCCGTCAACGGATTTTAAAAGAGGAACTACCGTATAATCGTGTAGTTCTCTTAGTTCGCTTAAACTAAATTTTTTACTTTTATCCTCTATCACATACCAAAAAACTTGCCCCAACCCGGTAGTATTAGGACCTATAACGGGCCTGCCCCACCCTTTTGGTATATCTACGTTTCTTAATCTCTCAGCTACTAGCTGTCTTAAAAAATAGATATCGTGCCTATCTTCAAAAAATATAGCCACATAAGAAAGACCAAAAAGCGAATTTGACAATATAGATTTTACTCCCGGTAGTCCGGCCATAGCCGACTCTATAGGATAAGTTATAAGTTTTTCTATATCCTGTGCTGAATTTCCCGGACTCTCTGTATAAATAACTACCTGTTTTGGGGTAATATCCGGGAAAGCGTCTATGGGGATCTCTTTATAGGCTCTGTATCCAAATGCCGCTAAAGCAAAAAAAAGAGCGACCACAAGAAATCTGTATCTAATAAGCAGCATAAAAAATTTTTCCATAATCACTCCTTAATGACCGTGGCCGTCAAGTTCTGATCTTAGCAGTAAAGATTTTACGAAATAGACACCCTTGGATACATACTCTGTTCCTGGCTCTACTCCCAATACCGCAACATTATCTTCAAAACTATCTACCACTTTGATCGCCAAAGGCAGATATTTTACTCCACTATCATTATGTTCTTCGCGTAGATGTTCTTTATGCCCCTCTTCTTTATGATGATGGACGTCGTTAATAGATTCTTTATCTTTGTGATCTTCCTCTTGTGGAACAAAGATCACCCATTCTCCCTTAAACATCGTTAAAGAGCTCTTCTTGATCGTCACATATCTTTTAAACGGTTTCATACTCAATCTCATAACGCCGAAAGCATTCAAAAAAAGTTTCTCTTTTTGACTCTCTATCCAAAAAAGAGCTCTAGCTCTTTGAGTCTCTTCGTCAACTTTCGGTAATAACTGCTCAAAACTGCATAGATAAGTTTTGCCGCCAATTATCAACTCTCCCCGTGTATTGGAATCCATATTGAAAGCGTCTTTCAAACTTACGTACGCAATAGCGTAAAACCCGTTTTCTTTAACTATCTCAGCTATAGTGGTCATCGCTTGTAGATTTGAATGGGCTGGAGTCAAAAGTTTACTTACCACTCCTTGCGCGTGAGCTCTTATAACTAACGAATCGGTAGGTTTTTTAAGCTTTTTAGGCTCGATATCCAAAGATATAAGCTGAGACTCTACGGCGGATAGCTTTGCCAAAATCTCGTCTACCTTTATACTCTCGTCATTTAACTCCTTTTTTGAAGCCAACCCCTTTTTATAAAGTTTTTTTATAGATTCCAAACTTTTTTTAGCAGAATTTAGTTGTTTTGATAGGTAGATGAACTCAGCGGTTAATTTTGCAAGCTCTAAAGATTTAACTAAAGCGATCTTATCTCCGTCATAAACCTTTTGTCCCGGTTTTACAAAATATTTCTCTAAATGTCCGCCCAGTCTCGAGACTATATTTTGCTTTTGATTGGATAACTGCACTACTTTTGCGTTTACCTCAACAATCTCTCCAAACAGTTTATACTCCGCTTTACTTATTTCAATCTCATAAGCAAAAAGAGATACGCATATAAATATTATCGCTACTATTTTATTCATTGTAGTATCCTTGTAGATAATTTAACTCTATCGTGTAATCGTTACATTTTTTCAAAAGAGACAGCATCTCTTTTTTAGTTCTCAAAAGCCTGTTTTTAGCGTCTAAAAGTTCTATCAAAGAGCCTTTAGATACCGCATAACCCTCCTTAAAAAGCTCCAATAATTGGCTCTCTTTTTTTAAGAGCTCTTTTTGTCTTGAAAAGAGCTTTTTTAGATTTGCCAGCGTCTCTTTTAACGCGTTTATCTGAGTAGTTTGGCTATTTTTTACATATTCCATCTCAAAAGAAGACTGCAAGGATTTTATACGAGATATCTGTTCCTCCTCTTTTCTTATGTTAAAAAGAGGCAACTCAAAAGAGATTCCAAATCTAGCAATTTTTTGTTCAGACTCCTTCTCGTACTCCGCAAAAAGTTCGATCTCCTTTAACAATCGACTCTTCATTTTGGCTTCTGCTAGGTAAAATCTCTTTTTTAGCAAAGCGATCTTTATATCTGGACTTTGCAAGTTTTTTGTTTTTGAAGAATCAAAGTCGTAAAGAAAAAAATCTTTTAAAATGAACTTTTTTTTAATTCCGGCAATCTGTAAAAGCTTTTGATATGCTAAAAAGAGCTCATTCTCATACAAAAAAACCGAATTTTCTATCTGAGCAGCTTCTAAAGAAGCTTGCAAATACCTAGCTTTAGTTACGGTTCCGTTTGTATGTCTCTCTTTTGTTACCGAAACTACCTTTTTGGCAATCTCCAACTCCTCTTTGATAAGTTCATAGAGTCTTTTCTTATATACATAGTTGATATAAGCCTTCTCTAACTCTTTTAAAAAAAGAGCTCTCTTTTTTTTATATACTGCCTCGGAAAGATAGATTTTCGAGTTTGAATAAACTTCCATATCCTCTTTAACTCCAAAAAGCCTAACAGGTTGATTTATAGCTCCTCTATACCCGTTTTTAATGTTAATCTCAGAGTCGTATCTACTTTTTTCGATCTCAAGGATAGGGTTTTTATAGCGCAAAAAGATATCTTTCTCTTTTTTATAAATTTTCATGTTTAACTGTGACTCTTTCAAAACGAAAGACTCTTTTAATACAATCTGTTTAAAGGTATTAAAATCGATAGCCGATTCGGCCCATATAAATATGGGAATCAAAAAAATCAACAATAGTCTCATAGATACCCCTTTTTAAATTTTTAGAGAAAACGTTTATCTAAAAGGGGTTAAACTTTTGGAGGTTCGTATGAGGTTTTCAAAAGAGGAGATTTGTATATTTTTTGATAGAAAGATATCTTTTTAGAGTATTTTAACCGCTCAATTACCGGATGAAAAACGTTTGGAATTACGCTTTGATGGAGTATATGGTGAAAATCGCAAGCATCCCCGCAATCGTCGCTTTCTTGAGTCTCTAAAATAAACTCTTTTACTTCGGTATGCTCGCAATGATCCATTACGCTAAAAATAATAGCGTGAGAAACGTTGAAACACATCGAACAAAGCAGCAGTATGGATAATACTCTCTTTATCATTATTACAACTTTTTATAATATCTCTCGACAATTTTACTAAAATATGGTTATCTTTGATTAAGCAAAAAAAACTAATGCCTAAAAATAATACTCTTTAAAGTTTTATCTTACGATATCTCAATCTCTTCAACAATATTTAATCCAAATCCGCTGAGTCCTACAAACTCTTTACCTTTTTGAGTGGTTAGAAGTTTAATGTTTTTAACGCCTATGTTTTTCAATATCTGAGCTCCTATACCGAACTCTTTCGTTTGATCTATGGTCTTATCGGAATTGTTGACAAATACTAAAGCTCCGCTATTTTTTTTGAGATACTCTACCGATTTTACTAGCGACTTATATCTTTTTTGATTTAAAAGAAGATCGACGTCTAAAGAGACGTTATGAAATTTTACGTTGCAGGTCTCGTGAGGGCTATAGAACTGAATTACCGTATGCGTATTGTTTAAATGATCTTTAAAATCAACCCTCTTTGCCTTAATGTCAAAAAAGTCTATTATCTTTTCGTCAATCTTTTCAACTAAAGATTCGTTTCTTAACCTATATTCAACTATGTCGGAGATATAAACAATTTTTAAATTATGCTTTTTAGCAAACTTTTCCAAATCATCTCTTCTAGCCATAGTGCCGTCTTCATTCATTATCTCGCATATTACGGCGGCTTCTCTAAGACCCGCAAGACGACAAATATCTACCGAACCTTCCGTATGACCGGTTCTAACCAAAACGCCTCCCTCTTTTGCAACCAAAGGAAAAATGTGTCCCGGTTTTACGAAATCCTCCGGTGCGCTTAGAGGCGAGGCTAAAAGTTTTATAGTTAAATCTCTTTCATAAGCGGATATTCCCGTAGTAGCTTCTTTAGCGTCAACAGAAACCGTAAAAGCGGTTTCATGTTGAGAGCTGTTATCTTTAACCATCGGTTCTAAATCTAAATTTTTCGCTATCTTTTTCGAAATGGCAACGCAGATAAGCCCTCTAGCCTCCGAAGCCATAAAGTTTACTTTTTCAGGAGTGCTGAAAGTCGCGGCGTATACCAAATCCCCTTCATTTTCCCTATCTTCGTCGTCAATCATAACAACCATATTTCCTTTTTTTATCTCTTCAATAGCCTCTTTAACTCTTTGAATCGGCATTTTTACTCCAATTTTTTTTGAAATTATATCATTAAAGCAAAACAATGTCATTTTAAAAACTTTTTCAAACTTTTAAACATACTTTAAGCAAAAGTGTTAAAAAATTGTTAAAATATGTTTTTACAAAAAGGGCGAACAATGAGACTTCTCTTTATACTAATATTTTTAACAAGTTATATTTTCGCATATAAGATAAAAACCCCCAGCGACGTTTTTTCATACGCTATGCTCGTAAAAAAAAGCGTTGAGTATCTTAGAAAATCAAACGGAATAAACAAACCTTTTCCCACTGTACCCCCTCAAAAGCATAAATTTCCTAGACACGTAATCTAAAAAGCTTTGGAAATTCTTTCTAAAATAAATCTTTATCGACAGATGAAAGGATACGGAGAGATATATATCCCTCCATATCCTATTAGAGATATTACCCCTACCGATGTTTACGAGATTGTAAAAAGGCTTGAGGCGGAACTAATCCCGTTTATAAAAAATGAAAAATTCTTGCAAAATTTAAAACTAAAAAGATACACCGGGAAAACTCCAAACGACGTATACAGACTGTTATGGTCTATCTCGCTGGCATTTGACGAACTTTTAGGGATTCACGGTTACACGCCTACCGACGTATACGCGTTATCTTTAAAATTACTTGATAACGTAAAATTTTTGCGCCAAACGCAAAATATATATAAAAAAGAGCGTAAACCAAAATATATAGATGGACTTTATCCAAACCACGCACTAAAACACTCATATATATTTTTAAAAAAAGTTAGAGAGGCGGAAAAGCACCTCTGGATTGAACCGACTGATGTTCCAGAAGTTCCTCAAAAAGTCATAACTCCTACGGAAGTTTACGATTCAATACAATATAATTTGGCCGAACTTCAAAGAATAAAATATAGACTAGGATTTGAAAGATATTTTAAAGAAAAAAAGATAGATGTAGCCAAAACCCCAAGCGATGTCGTAGTAAATCTAAAATACGCCACTCTACTTATGCCAACTTTCGATTTCGATCAGGAACTGATACAATACTCCCAAAAATCTCTAAACAAAACACCCAATCACGTTTTTGCTGTCACCGAAGAGATTTTAAAAAAGATAACTCTTTTGAAAAATATAAGAGGTATTGTTCAAAAGCCAAAAAACGCCCCATTTATAGAAGGTTTAAGACCGATCCATGCGTATCAAAAAGCTATAGAGGCTACTGAAAAAGCTATAAGATTAAAAGAGCAGATGGGGTTTTACCCTTCTCAAATCCCAAGATCGCCTATTAGACCTATAACTCCCAACGAGGTTTACGAGATTGTGTTAAGATTAGATGGAATAGTAACAATACTTTTAAAAAAGAGCGGATATAAAAATGTTGACGAATATATATATAAACTTGACAAACATATACCTAACGACAAAACTCCATCAAACGTATATCACAATCTTTGGATGATAGCAAATAACTTCGATCTGCTTACCGCGGGCGAGTATACTCCAAATGAAACTTATAAATTATCAAAAAAAATTGAAAACAAAGTCGTATATATGTTAAAAAAACTGCATATAAAAAAGGAACTAATCAAATTTGAAGAAGATAAAAACATAAAAAACAAATTTACAAAAGACCTTTTTGCGCTTGAACTTTCTCTATTTGAACAGATTAAAAAGATGCAAAAAAGATTGAATATGAGGGTAAGCAATATTATAATTCCCAAAGAGAAAGATATAACTCAAAACACAGTTTATAACGCTCTTAGAATAATAAATGCTTCTATTAACGAAATTTTAATACACATAAAAGCTGAAGAGGAAGAGATAGTTCAACCTCCCAAAACCTATACCGATAAAACGACTACGGACGTATATAAGAACGTTCAAAAAATTTACAAGATGGTAAATCTCCTATTTGATAAGGCAAATTATGATAGGTAAAAAAAGTTTAGCGTTTAAGATATCGATAATAGTGATGCTTGTTTCTTTCTTTGGGGTAGTAACTCTAGCTTACTTATCATATCAAGACGCAAAAGAGATATTTATAGAAAACAGCGCGGATATGCTTTTTAAAGACCTTCAAGAATATGAAAATCATATTCATAATAAAATAGAGTCGCTTAAAAACAATATTGTTATTTTATCTTCGAATCCGTTGATATTGGGTTTTTTAAGAGCTTATAACAATAAATACAAATACGACGAAAAAAACAACAAAACGTTTTTGCAATATCAAAAAGATGTTATAAACACTTTAAAGCTTATTATGATTCAAAACGTCGGCTTTTTTCAAATAAGAATCTTAGATATAAATGGGCAAGAGATTATAAAACTTATTAAAAAAAACAATAAAGTCGATATGATCCCGCAAGAGCGGCTCCAAAACAAATCTCACAGGGATTATTACCGGCAAATGATTTGCAACGACAATATCTTTATCTCAAAAATTGATCTTAACAAAGAGTTTCGAAATATAGAATTTCCAATCATCCCAACTATTAGAGTCGGAAAAATAATAGAAGAAAATAAAAATCAACTTGGTATGATTATAATAAACGTCGACGTATCAAAAATATTCAACTTTCCTAAACTTAGAAAAAGCAAAACCATAAAAACATTTCTTGCAAATCAAGAAGGGTATTATATTTTTAACGAAAATGAACCTCAAAAAGAGTTCGGTTTTGAATTTGGGAGAGATTATAAAATCGTCTATGATTATCCCTTTATAAAACAGCTATATCTATCCGATAAAAGATATATAAAACATTTTAAAAACAATAAAATCTATATAGCTAAAAAAATCTTTTTAGATAACGGTAGATTTTTGATTATTTTAAAAAGCATCGGAACAGAGAGTTTCAATAAAAGATCGGACAAGTATATAAAAAAAGTTTTACTTTATATTTTTACCATTACAATAATCATCACAATAGTAACCATAATCTTGGTATTATGGTTCACAAAACCTATAAAAGAGTTAACCGAAATAGCTAAAGAGATAACAAAAACCAAAGGAAACAAACGTTATAAAATAGACATCAAAACCGGTGATGAGATAGAAGAGTTGGCAAAAGCTATACAGATAATGCTAAACAGTCTTATAGACTCAAAAAAAGAGTTGGAATCTTTTACTATTAAACTTGAAGAAGAGGTAAAGAAAAAGACAAAAGAGTTAAGAGAACTCAATAAAAATCTACAAAAAATCGTTGAAGAGAAAGTTAAAGAGATTAGAGAAAAAGACAAAGCGCTTCTACAACAATCAAAACTTGCGATAATGGGCGAAATGATAGGAGCTATAGCTCATCAATGGAGACAGCCGCTAAACGCACTGGCTTTAAATATACAACTATTAGAAGATAAAGCTGAAAACGGAGAACTAACGCAAGAAGAGATAGAGAAGTTTGTCGAAAAAAGTATGGAAACCATAAACTTTATGAGCAAAACTATAGACGATTTTAGAAACTTTTTTAAAAAAGATAAAGAGCAGACTATCTTTAATTTAAAAGAGGCTATAGAAAAAACTATAGATTTACAAAAAGCGCAACTGGAAAATAGAGGTATTAAGATAGTAACCAATCTCGATGAAGTCAAAATAAAAGGCTTCAAAAACGAATTTATGCAAGTTATACTAAATCTTATCTCAAATGCTCGCGACGCAATCGAAGAAAGAAGAAAAAAAGATCCAAAACTCAATGGAGTTATAGAGATAAAACTTACTAAAAAGAAAGATTTGGTACAAATAATAGTACGTGATAATGGAGGAGGTATCGATAAAAATATTATCGATAGGATTTTTGAGCCATATTTTACAACAAAAGAAGATGATAAAGGAACAGGGATAGGACTGTACATGTCAAAAAATATCATCGAAAGAATAGGCGGAAAAATAAAGGTAAAAAATAGCAAAAACGGCGCTGAGTTTATTATAGAGTTAAGGACTGAGAATGAAAATTAAACCTAGTAGATTTTTAAAAGAATTATCGCTTCTATATGTTGAAGACGAATCGGCGGTAAGAGAAATTTTTTATGAGATGATGAAAAGATATTTTAAAAAAGTTTTTGTAGCCAAAGACGGAGAAGAAGGGTTGGAGCTGTTTAAAAAACACGATCCAGATATAGTCATAACGGATATTCGAATGCCTAAAATGAACGGTTTAAAAATGGTGGAGGAGATAAAAAAAATCGACTCCGAAGCCTTTGTTATATTTATCACCGCGTTTAGTGATAGCGAGTATTTAAAAGAAGCACTTGAGTTGGGAGCCGAAGGATATATGATAAAACCATTAAACAAACATAAACTCATAGAAAAACTTAATCATTTAGCAAAGATGATACACCATAAAAAAGAACAACAAGCATATTTTGAACTGTTAAAAATGCTTTTTGAACAGTATGAAGACGCAATAGTGCTTTTAGAAAATGACCACATTAAACTTTATAATCAAAAATTTTTCAATATATTTGGCGCTCTTACAACTTTAGAGGAGCTAATGAAAAAATTTGAAAAACCTTTTTCATTAGATAATGAAAAAGAGATTATTGAACTCTCTAACGGCAACGTAAAGTTTTTTGAAAAAATCGTTAAAAAAGTTCAAGATTATATAATCATCACTTTTCAAGATATTACGGAATTTCAAAATGAAATTTTTATAGATAATTTGACAAATGTTTACAACAGAAAATACCTAAAAGCGGTCTTAGAACAATTTTTTCATAAAAAAATATGTATTATATTTTTTGATATAGATAATTTTAAAAAGATCAATGATACGTATGGACATAAAATCGGCGATCATGTTTTGGAAAAAATAGCTAAAATAGTCAAAAATAATCTAAGAAGATACGATAAAATCATTAGATGGGGAGGCGAAGAGTTTTTAATATTATTAGATGGGGTTGACAATATTGATATTGCTGAAAAAATAGCTAATTTTTTAAGAATCAAAATCATTGAAAGCGACTTTGGTATAAACGAAAATATAACCTGTAGTTTTGGAGTTGGATGCGCTATGATAAATACCGAAAAAGATTTCGACGTTCTTTTTGAAAAAGTGGATAAAGCTCTTTACAAAGCTAAAAAAGAAGGGAAAAATAGAGTAAAAATCGTAGAAAACGGGAGCGTCCAAGACACTATTTCTTAATCAATACATACCAACCAAATCTTGTCTAACTCTTGCTACTAGATAACAAAGCTGTAAATTAGACGCACATCATAAGCTAAAATTTATCTTTTGGGATTGTCAAAACTCTTTTAGACGCTTGATTTTAGGGAGTGAATTGGTTGCGGGAGAGGGATTTGAACCCCCGACCTTCGGGTTATGAGCCCGACGAGCTACCAGACTGCTCTATCCCGCGTTATTAAAGAAAGTGGCTGGGGTGGGAGGATTCGAACCCCCGAATGGCGGGACCAAAACCCGCTGCCTTACCGCTTGGCGACACCCCAAGATTTGAGAGGCAACTCCTCAAATTCGGCTGAAATTATAATACATTTTTTTTTCTATGTCAAGTTTTTGTATAAGTCCAATAGATATGGCACTCATTATGATTTTCAAAAAGGTATTAATCACTAACAATTTATAATGAAAGATATAATCAACTATATCGTTTCAAGAGGTTTTCCTAAATAGTATCCTTGTCCATATTTAAGTTTGAGTTCTTTTAAACGAGAAAAGACAACTTCGTTATGGATAAACTCTCCTATTATATCCATTTTAAGATTTATAGCCAACTTTACTATAGCCTCAACAATACCGTAAGACGTATTTGAAACATCTATATTTTTTATTAAAGAGCCGTCAATTTTAATGATATCTATAGGAAAAACTTCAAAAATACTAAAATTCGAGTATCCAGAACCAAAATCATCTAATGCGATTTTTACTCCAAACGACTTTATTTCATCTATTCGTTTTGAAAGTAGCTGTTTGTTTAACGCTTTTTCATATTCTAATAACTCAATGGTTAAAAATTTTGCATATATTTTGTTTTGCGATAGTTCATCATAAAGTATTTTATATATTGAATTATCGATTAGATCAGAGAGATTGAGATTTATGCTAATAGAAACATTTTTAGTTCTTATTTTATTTAAAACAATCTCAAGAAGTTTCTTTGTCATATCTCTATAAATATTTGTTCCTTCGATACTATCCAAGAAGGAATTTGGATATATGAGATTGCCGTTTTCGTCAATGATTCGCACTAAAGCCTCGTACTTTATCACTTTTTTTGTATCAAGATTAACAATCGGCTGAAAGTGACAAATAACTCTATTGTTATCTATAGCCAATTTCACTTTTTCTATATCAATTTGATTGTTTTTTGGTAAAGCGTCGTATGAAATATCATAATCGATAATGATATTTCTTCCCGAATATTTTGCGTCATATAGTCTTTTATCAGCTATTTTAATAGCTTCTTTTATGTTTGCATATTTATACAAATCTTTGACTAAACCTATGGATACGGTGATTTTTAGTGTTTTGCCTTCATATATAAAGTCATATTCTTCCACTGCTTTTTTTATTCTTTCCAAGATTTTTTTTGAATTGATATTTTTATTTTTTCCTTTATAGAGCAATATTAAAAACTCTTCTCCGCCAAAACGTATAATAAAGTCTTTATCTCTTAGATTTCTTTTTACTAACATCGCAAAATTTTCCAAGATCAAATCACCGGCTTTATGTCCAAAAGTATCATTAATCTTTTTAAAATGATCTAGATCGAGCATAGCCAAATCATAATCATAAACATCTAACTTTTCTATTTTATCTCTTAAAAAAATTCTGTTGTATGTGCGGGTTAGAGGATCGATTATTATCTCTTTTTTAGTTTTTAGATGTATGACTATTTGATATAAAACAATGCTAAAAAGAAATATAATCGCTAAAAAGATATACAAAAACATCTCTTTGATAGGATTTAGAATTTTTGAAAAATTATCTAAAAGTTGAGTAGAAAAGTCTATAGCTAAGACTCCCTGTATTTCATCGTTTACAATATAAGGCTTTAGTGTAGTAATCCATAGGTTATCGATACCGCTTTGAAAAAAGACGTTTGTCTTTTTAGTTACATATACTTTATCCCACTCTTTTACGTTAACATCCAATTTGCTATCAAAAAAGCCTTTATCACTAAGGCTACCGTCCAATAGATATCTATAACGGCCGTTTTTATCTCTATACAACATATAAATATATCTAAAAGAAGTAGTGACTACCATCTGTATCTTAGATTCTAGTTTCGATCTTAATTGGGGATTATTTTTTAATGCTTCATACAGATTTTTGTTTCCTACCTCTTTTTTTATCGTAGAAATTATATTGTCGGCAAAATACGAGGTGTTTGTTAATATAACGTTTTGTATATTTTTTATAATTTTTTTTTCAAATTCTTCTATACTTATATACAAAAAAGCGATAAATGCCAGCAATGTTGCAATAAATATGATATAAAATAGACTAAGAATCCTCATTTTATATCTTCGATGTATTTTTGAAGATTTGTTGGCAAAACAATACCTACTTTTTCAAGTCTATTTTTTATAAAAATAAGATTAGGTCTTCCTTTTTGCCAATAAAACCCTCCTACAACCACTCCTTTGTTTCTTTGCAATATCAAATATCCGTTTGCGAAAATCATTTGGTTACTATTTCTTTGAACATTTAAAGTATTAAAAAGCATCAATATATCAGCTATTTTTTTCTCGTTTACGACCTTAATGCCCGGTATAGACTCAAAAAGGTCTTTTTTTGATGGATCGTCGCTCCAAACTTTTATGACTTTTTTGGTAGGAAACAAAGCTTTTAATATAGTTTTATATATACCCTTTTCAATCTCTACGGCCGAACCCAGCAACGACGAAATAAAAAGCGTTAAAACTATAAACTTTTTCAAAACTGATACTCCATATTAAACCAAATCTTTCTATCATTTATGCTTATTGGAAAATTTAACCCTTTGTAAATTTGTCGGTACCCTTTGTTTAAAATATTTTCGCCTTTAATCCCAAAAAGAAGATCTTTAGAATAATGATATCTTACTCCCAACGTCCAATCGTACGAGGCGTCAACGTTTACGTTGTAATCGCTATAAGAGGCTCTATACTCCAACATATTAAAAAAATCAAACTTTTTATAACTGTTATGGAGCACTATATGTCCGCCGTAGGGAGGCGAGTATTCCATCATATCTTTTCTTCTTCCGTGGTAAACGTCTAAAGTTATGCGATTTTTAATATCGAACTTATGAGTATAAGACGCTTCATATTGCACGTAAAACGTTTTGTCTTTGTTAATAAATCCTAATGCGGGATCATAAGCGATAGGATAGGTTAACTTGATATAAGATATTCTAAAATTCGCTATATTTTTCTTTTCTTTATAACGAATACCAAAAGAGTGAAGCGTAGGTTGAGAGAATTTTAACGATGAATTGGTTTTATACGGAACATTTTTATCGTCGCTATATAAAGATATGAGAGGAGCCGCATAATATGTTTTCGTAAAAAAAGCTTTTATTTGAAATTTATTGATATTTTTAATAGCTCCTAGTCTAAAAATATATTTATTTTTATCTTCTATTTCTGAAGAGCTATATCTATAGTAGTCTCCTTTTAGAGAGACTATACCCATCATAGTCGGGGAAAAATTATACTTGTCTTCCAAGTAAATAGAGTATAAGTTATAATGAGTTTTAAAACTTAAACTTTTTGTATCAAAATTCCCTTCGACTTCCGCATGTTTATGTTTGTAAAACCCGCCTATATAAAGCGAATTTTTGTTATATTTAAATGTTTTATCAAAAATCAACGAAACTATTTTATCCGTAGTGTTTAACAGATAGTTTTGTACAAAACCGTAATTCCCCGCATAAATGCCGTTTTTATCTTGAAAATACTGACTAGAATCGATAATATCTACACTTGATTGTATTCTTAAGTCATTTTCTAAAATTTTTGTGATGTGCAGGTAATTATAAGTTGTATCGATATCTCCGCCGCTTGGGGTAGCCTGTGTGCCAAGCCCTAAAAAAGGATCGCTTTCGCTTTGAAAACGTCCATATTCGAAAGTCCATCTGTTGTAATCATAGTTGGCGTATATATTTGAGTTTGAACTATCACTTTTTAAAGGATATCCTTTGTTATAATACTCTTCTCTATTTATTTTATTGGTATTTGCATAAAAAAAATATTCTCTATCTTTATCTATTGTTTTCCCTTGATAAACGCTTAAATAACTACTTCCTTTATCGTCGCCGCTAATACGTATTTTTCCTCCTTCTTCTCTTGAAGGCTCTTTAGTGTATAGTTTTATTATTACCGAAGAGGTTTCGTTGCCAAATTCAACTGAAGCACTGCTTCTATAAACTTCAATATGATCGATATTATCAAGCGTAATACTTCCACAGATCAAAGCGCCGCTCTGATATACAGAAGCGCTTATATCATGGTCGTTTATAAATATGCGCACTCCCATCATCGGCATACTTTTTTGGGAAGGTTTTATAAACATAGTAGAATTAATATTTGTCCTCGATATAAACGGAATTGTAAATAATTTTAGAATATCAAAAAGAGTTTTAGCTTGCATTCTTTCTATATCGTCGCGAGTAAAAATATCAACAAACCCGTTTGATTCGCTTTTTGTTATCTTTGAAAGATCGGATTCTAACTTATACTTCTCTAAAAGATAGTCAATATTTTGGTAGTTATTCTCGGCATTTAACCAAGATGACAAAACTAAAACCATTCCAAGAAAACCAGAACCGACTTTCATAAACTAATCCTGCTTTAAAGTTTAAATATAACCTTTAACTATATTGATTATATCTTTATATAAAACTTATCTAGGTATATAATAGCATAATTAATAAATTTTTCAAATAAATAATATATATTTTTTTTAAGTTTTTCAAATCTATAGCCTCTATAGCCGATTTTGCTATTTAGACCACAACAATTGTTATCTTAATATAGAAAAATTATATGAAAATGACACTAAGCTTAACAAAATATAAAAAAAGTACTCAAGTAAAAGTTCTTCCTTTTGCAAAAACTATCTATTTCATTAAAATTTTAAAAATAGCAAAATAGCTTTAAATTAACAAAATCTCAGCTAAGGACATTTAACAGGTTCTACGATATAGATATTGCCCTTTATCTTTTTTGTTAGTCTATTTAAATCCTTTTTTCTAACTATCCTAGCCTCTAAATTGGAAGTTATAAAAGTGACCTCATCAAAAGATATTGTAGGCTTTTTAAAATACGGCTCAAAGTTGTTATCGATACCTATCTCATCTATCACAAATTTATCATCCAAAAAGTTTAAAAGAGAAACTTTTTTATACATAGTGCATCTTTTATCTTCATTAAGATTTACCGTATAAATCCCTTTTTTATAAAAATATCTATTTCCTATGCTAAATTGCTCATCTTTTAATGATATCGATATCCCCTCTTTTATATCCTCATACTTATGATTTAAAACTATTGTTGAGTTTGATAGCGGATAAATGATCACCTTTTTATAAAATATATTTGTATAAATCAAAAAAATAACGATATTGATTATAAAAAAGAGCGTAGTAGCTGTAGCTAAATGTTCCAATCTATAAGGTATCTCTATATAAATATCTTTTTCTACATAAAAAAGTTTAAGTATAAAGCCAAGTATAGCGGCTACAATCATTCCCGCCAAAAAATTGATACCAAAATACCTCTCTAAAAATTGGTATGTATCAAGTTCAAAGTAAAAATAACGCAACACAAAAAACGAAATGGCAAACATTAAAGTCATATAGAGGTAAACCATAAAAAATCTTTTTTTACCTTTAATCTCTTGCTCTTTGTTGTATCGCTCCACAGCCTCTATCGCTTTTTTTCTCTTTTGAAAAAACTCAAGCAGATTTTTGCTATTTTTTTCGTTTCTCTCATAATATCTCAAAAAAACTTTTAGCACGGAAACGATATGTTTTACCTCTATTTTGGAAAAGGGAATTTTTACGATGTTTAAATCGCCAAAAAGAATCTCTAGATGCTCCTGCTCATAAGAAAAGAGTAAAAAGTTATCGTCATTTACCAACTCTTTGTTTTCGTCAGTTATAGAAATATGTTTTTTAGAGAGCTTCATAACTAAACTATCTATTTTAAAAACAATCTCTTTGCCGTCAATTATCGTTTTTTGCAACCTCTTTTTTTGACATATATAGTAACGATTTGTCGCCTCTTCTACAAAACATGGTATCTGTTTATATTTCTCTATTTTTTTTAAAAAATTCTCATCCTTATAAAAGAAAATCTCTTTTTTTATATCTTTTCCATTCCAAGTAAATACCGCAACGCCTAATCTACCAATATATGTGCTAAAGTGTTCAAATTTTGCAAATTTATAATATATTGCTGTTGGGTCTTCTAAAATACCGGCGGTAGTATGCGCAGAAAAAATCTCTCCTATCTCCTTTGGCGGTTTGGCAAAAAAGTTGTCCGCGCTATTTGTAAGTTCTCCACAGTGAGTCAACAAACCTTTAAGCATCGCTCAATCTCTTTTTACGTATTTTTTCATAAATTATACCCTTGTATTCTCGTATCTCGAAAGATGACTCTTGTGATTTAAAATATATGTATTAAATATTTTTTTATTTAAAATGGCAATACTCCTATATTGAACTTAAAATAAAAAAAAGATCGTTTTTTTCTTATTTCAAACCGGTTCATCTTATCTTATAACTAAAAACCTCATCATAAATCGCATAATAAAAAACTCCCTCTTTACTTACATTATAAGCCCTTACTCTTTCATTCAAAATAAGTTTTTTTAATAAACCAAGCTTCTTATTATATACATACGCATTTTTTCCAACAGCTATGATGTATCTATCCGTTTCAAATATATCAAAAATTCTCTCTTTTGCTTTTGCTGAAAAAGATTTATAGTAGATGCGATTATCAGTTTTATGTTTTTAGGACTTTTTTGTTTTTATATTAAAAACAACAACATATCCATCCCAGCTTACAAATGCTAACACGCTGTTATCTAAAAATACTAAATCATAAATTGAGCGATATCTTTTTGTATAATCGTAAAAGCTTTTAACATATAAAAATTTAAAATCTTTCATATTAAAACTTTAACTAAAACTTTTAACATTTTAATACCTATTTAAAAAACTCATAAAAAGGAACAATTTTAATATCTTTAAAAGATTTTTCTTGATTAAAAGTAATAATATATTTTTCTGCATCAAAAGTTAAATTAGTCAAACCCCTAACTTCTCTTTCAAAATTAAATTCATTCAATTTAAAAGCTACTTGAATAGCTAAAAATGAATCATCTTTTTTTACTAAAAAATCACATTCATAATTTTCATTATAAAAATATATTTCAAAATTTTTCTTTTTTAATTCACTAAAAACCAAGTTTTCAAAAAGCTTACCTTTATCTTGGCTAAATCTAAAAGCAATCTGGGCTAAAAGTCCGTTATCTATTAGGTAGCTTTTCTTTTTAGATTTAATCTGTTTCTTTAATGAAAAGCTAAAATTATTTAATTCATACAATAAAAAGGCTTCTTGTAAAATAGATAAATAATGCTTAATTGTATTTTCGTTAGAGCCAAATGTTTTAGCTAAAGAATTGTAAGAGTATAAATTGGAAGTATTCGATATAACAAATTGCACAAAACTTTTAAAAAATTTACTATCTTTAATTTTATGATTTAAAATACAGTCTTTATAAATAATACTCTCTAAATAGTTTAAAAGAATATCTCTTTTTAACTCTTTTTCTTTTAAAACTTCAAAAAACCCCCCATACTCAATCATCTCTTCTATTAAAGATAAAACTTTTGATTTGTTACTAAGAAGCTCTAAATAAGAGTTAATACTATTTAACCTCAAAACCTCGTTAAAACTTAAAGGATATATTATCTCTTTTAAAAATCTTCCACTAATAAGTGTGGCAAATTCTCCCTCTAAAAGTTTTGAATTGCTTCCTGTTATAAAAATTTTTTTAAAAGTATTGTTATCATAAACTACTTTTACAAATTTTTCCCAATGATTTACATTTTGAATCTCATCTAAAAAGAGATATTTTACTTTTTTATTTGTGATAGTTTCGCTAATAGTAATTAAATCGTATAATTTTGTAGAATCTTGGCAAACTTCGCTAAAATATGGATCATCCAAATTGATATATAAAATTGTTAAAGGATCAACACCATTATCAATTAAATAATTGATCAAAATTTTAAATATACTACTTTTCCCACTTCTTCTAATACCCGTTAGAACTTGAATATGTTTTAGGTTTATTTTTTGTATCAAAGAATCTACAACATCTCTATAAAAAAGATTTTTATATTTTTTTTCCCAATGTTTGTTGTGAAAAATAATTGCCTGTTTCAAATTTTATCCTTTTACTAATTATAATTAGAATTATACTAAATTTTTACTAATTACAATTAGTAAAATATTCCTAACAAATAAACTTCTAAATTTTATGCTCCACATCCACCTCTTTTAATCTCTTCCTTTAGCTCATAAAACTTTAAGTTCATTTGCGGGTTGCCCTCTACTCTTAGTATATCTTCCTTGCTTT
>JALWIX010000042.1 GCA_027082175.1 Campylobacterales bacterium | reverse complement strand
TCAACTAAAAGCTCTATTACCTTTGTGGCTATAGCTCTTCTATAAAGGTTAAAAGAGCTAAGAATAATAGCATTTGGCGTATCATCGATGATAATATCAACGCCTAGCAACATCTCGAGAGTCTTGATATTTCTACCCTCTTTACCGATTATTCTACCTTTTAGATCGTCACTCGGAATATTTACAACATTTATAAGCCTCTCAGCTGCAAACTCGCCCGCATATCTTGTAGTAGCTTGAGCCAAAATATAGTTTGCTCTTCTTTTTGCCTCTCTTTTTGCCTCTTCCTCATATTTTCTTACTATATGCGCGATCTCGGCGCGCGACTCTTCTTCCGCTTTTTGAAGAATTAATTCTTTAGCCTCATCCATTGTAAGGCCTGCATGTTCTTCTAAAATTTTTATGGTCTCTTGAAGTTTCTGTTTATACTCTTCTTGAAGTTTCTCAGCCTCTTCTTTTAAAGATAGAGCTTCTTCTTTCTCAGCTTTTATCTCCTGTCGCTCTAAAGTTATATGTTTTAGTTCATCTTTGAACATCTGTTTTAAAGAGTCCTCTTTCTCCCTTAACTCCTTAAAACGCTTCTCATACTCTTCTTGAAGTTTCGCAGTTCTCTCTTCGTACTCTTTCTTTACAGCAAGCTCAGCCTCTTTTACTTTGACTTTTGCGTTTTGTAAAATAATTTCAGCTTCATGCTCTATAGCTTTAGCTTTAGCTTTAGCTTGCTCCTCGTAAAGTTCAAATTTACTTTTTTCTACTCTTTTTGCTATCAAATATCCTGCAGCGCCACTTATAATAGCGGCAGAACTTCCTACCAACAACTCTAACCACATCTAAGTCCCCTCTTATAATTATTTCATTCGGGGTAACATATACATCTCCTAAAAGATCGTAATTATCGCATATTTTTGTTTTAGTAAAACATTTTTTTAATTCAACAAATATCACAAAGGGTCTGTATGAGAGTTTAGAGAAAAATATGTCATACATCCCTTTTCCAAATCCTATACGTCTAAAGCTCCCGTCTACCCCGATAACGGGAACAATAGCCAAATCTATACGAGAAAGTTTAAAAAAAGAGTTTGTAGGCTCTTTTATACCGAATTTTTTAGCTTTTACAGGCAACCTGTATTTTACCATTTTAAAACTTTTTCCTTCCATAAACGGAAGATAAATATTTTTAGAAGCTTTGTATTTTTTTAATAAACTTTTGATATCAGCCTCATGTTCCATAGGCATATATAAAAGTATAGAGCTAGGATTTAAAACTCCTATAAACTCATCTAAAATCTTTACTATTTTTCTATCTTTAACCTTTTTATATTTTTTCGTTCTATTTTTAACTTTTTTAATACAGAATTTTCTAAAATCCTCTTTATTTAGAAAATGTGTCATTTTTAACCTTAAATTGTATATAATTACAATATTCTATCAAATAAGGATTCAAATGAGAGTAACAAAAAAGATTTTTATACTTTTTTTAACGTTTTTTTTAATTATAATGAGTGGCTGTTCAAAACATGAAAATAAAAACAAAGATATATCAGCAGACAATATAGTGGATAAAAAAGAGCCAAAAGAGAAAATTTTTATATTAAACAGCGTAAATGACGGCAATATTTCACTTAAATTAACACAAAACGGTATTGAGTCGAAAGATTTAAAAGACAAAGTTTTAATGCTAAACTTTTTTGCCACCTGGTGTCCTCCTTGCAAAGCGGAAATCCCACATCTTGTCAATCTACAAAACAAATATAAAGACAAACTTCAAATTGTCGCTGTTTTGTTGGAAGAAAACAAAGATATCAATAAACTAAAAAGCTTCATAAACGAATACAAAATCAACTATTTTGTATCGATTTCAGAGAAAAATTTTGCTCTAGCTAAAAAAGTATACGCTATGGTTCATGCTCCTAGAAATATGCCAATACCCTTAAGTGTTATGTTTAAAGATGGAAAATATATAATTCATTATTTAGGAGCTGTGCCCGAAGAGATGATTGAGACCGATATCAAAAACGCATTAGGAGATTAGATGTTTGGATTTTTAAAAAAAGGGTTACAAAAAACTTTAGATAATATCAAACAAGTTTCGCCAAAAAAGAAAAAATACGCTACTCCAGAAGAGATAGAAGAGATTTTGATAGAAGCGGACGTAGAGTACGAGATAGTGGAAAAGATTGTAGCTTCACTTCCCTCTAAAGTTAATAAAACAGTATTAAAAAACGATCTTTTGTATCTCTTCACGCCTATAGAGACAAAAGAAGCAGATGTAAAGCCTTTTGTAGAATTGATACTAGGAGTAAATGGCGCAGGAAAAACTACCACAATAGCTAAACTTGCTTACAGATATAAAAAAGATGATAAAAGCGTTATATTGGGTGCGGGAGATACATTTAGGGCTGCCGCTATAGATCAGCTAAAAAAATGGGCCGAAAAGCTTAATGTCCCCATAGTGTACACAAAACAGGGACATGATCCTTCAGCTGTTGCTTTTGATACTATCGAGTCGGCTAAAGCTAGAGGGATTGATAGAGTTTTAATCGATACGGCGGGACGTCTTCATACTCAAACCAACTTAGCTGAAGAGTTAAAAAAAATAGTAAGAGTATGCGGTAAGGCTATGGAAGGAGCGCCTCACAGAAAACTTCTAATCCTTGACGGAACACAAGGAAACTCCGCTATAAATCAGGCAAAAGTATTCAACGAAATGGTTGGCGTGGACGGTATCATAGTTACTAAACTAGACGGAACAGCAAAAGGAGGAGCGATTATAAGTATAAGTCATGAGCTGAAACTACCTATACTTTACGTTGGAGTCGGCGAAGGGATGGAAGACCTAATCCCTTTCGATCCTAACGAATATATTGATACCATATTGGACGAAATTTTTGAAACAGAAAACTGATGTATATAGAATATCTCTACTATTTAGGCGTACTAGTAATAATCTTTTTTGTAACTTGGCTTATTTTTGTATATTTTAGGGAATATGACGAAATATCTTTAAAAGAGCATAAATGGATTATAATCGTTTATATAACAATTTTGATAAGTAGCATTTTTACTTGGAGGTACATTTTTGATTTTTTCTTTTCAGATAAACTCTTTAAAATTTTGCAAAATAGCTCATCACTAAACGGATTAAATTGAGATGGCTAAAAAAAGAAGAGTATATGAGTGCCAAGCTTGCGGTTTTAAAAGCTCAAAATGGATGGGAAAATGTACCAACTGCGGAGCTTGGGACTCTTTTTTGGAATTAAGCGACGAGCAGATAGAAATATCAAAAAAGATAGAAAATAGTTCCAAAAACCCAAAAGCTTATCCTATCACAAAAATCAAAGAGGATAAGATAGAGAGATTTTCTACATTCGATACAGAGCTAGACCTCGTACTTGGAGGGGGCATTGTTCCTGGAAGCCTTGTTTTGATAGGAGGTAGTCCTGGAGTTGGAAAATCCACACTTCTTTTAAAAATGTGCGCAAATTTGGCAAAAAACGGCAAAAAGGTACTTTACGTAAGCGCGGAAGAGTCCCAGGGACAGATAAAACTAAGAGCAAATAGAATCGAAGCCAATGAAGACAATCTCTATCTGCTTTCAGAAATAAAGCTTGAAAATATTTTAGTAGAACTAAGCAACCAAAATTATGAGCTTTTAGTTATAGACTCGATTCAAACAATTTATTCCGAAGAGATAACATCTGCGCCAGGCACCGTTTCTCAGGTAAGAGCCGTTACGTTTGAACTTATGAGAGTAGCAAAATCTACCAAAACTTCCATATTTATTATAGGACATATTACAAAAGATGGCTCCATTGCTGGACCTAGAGTTTTGGAGCATATGGTAGATACGGTTTTATATTTTGAAGGGGACAGCTCAAAAGATATAAGGATACTAAGAGGATTTAAAAACAGATTTGGAAGCATAAGCGAAGTTGGAATTTTTGAGATGACAAAAGTTGGACTGGTAAGCGCAAAAGATATATCCGGCAAATTTTTCAGTAAAAAAAAGCGTCAGGCCGGTTCGGCAATTACAGTAATAATGGAGGGAAGTAGACCCTTAGTTATAGAAGTTCAAGCGCTTGTTAGCGAAAGCGGTTATGCAAATCCAAAAAGAAGTGCGACAGGATTTGACTCTAACAGACTAACAATGCTTTTAGCGCTATTAGAAAAAAAACTGGAGCTTCCTTTCAATCAATATGATGTTTTCGTAAATATCTCAGGAGGTATAAAAATAGGTGAAACCGCCGCAGATTTAGCCGTTATCGCCGCTATTTTAAGCAGTTTTAGAAATAGACCTATAAATAGTGAAACAATCTTTTTAGGCGAAGTCGGTCTAACTGGCGATATAAGAGAAGTGCAAATGCTAGATAACCGTTTAAAAGAAGCCGCCTCTCAAGGATTTAAAAAAGCAATCGTACCTTCAAAGCCAATTGAAAATAATTTGCTTAAATGTTTTGTGGTAGATGAAGTATCAAAAATAATAGAGTGGATGTAATTTCAGGAAAATTTAGTTAAAATAGGATGATAGTGAGGTGATTACAGTTGGATTGTTGCAAAATATATAACACAATTTTAACACGATAAATTGCTCTCATCTTTGATAAAAAAGGATAATTATGAACAAAAAGTGTAAAGCTCATGTTCAAATGGAAGAGAGATACGCAAGATTAGAAATAGATTATGATAATCTAGAAGAGAAAAAGGCAATCTGCAGTTATGTCAATGATCTCATCCCTATCCATAAAGTATCGCCCCAAATTACGGTTGAACCCAAAACCATAGATACAGGAGAATACGTGATAGAGTTTCACGACGACTATGACAAAAAAGCGGGATATTTTTTTGAAGACCTACTAAAAAAACTTAATATTGAAAAGTGCGATTGAAAAAGTTTTTAACTTTTACCAATCTAGGTATAAAAATATGCTAGATAAAAAGTAGTTTGCCGCAAATATGGTCATAGCCGAAAAAACAACAGCTTTTGTCGTAGATAGTCCCACTCCTCTAGCGCCGCCTCTCGTAAAATATCCGATATACGTACCTATAACGCTTATAAGATATCCAAAAACAAAAGCTTTTATTATCCCGGTTCCTATATCGCTAAATTCTAAAAATGTAGTAATTGTATCCTTATAAGCCGTAGGATTAACTCCTAACGCTATAGTGGAGATAAGATAGGCGCTTAAATTTCCTATAAAAACAAACATAATAACTAATATAGGCAGCGAGATTGTGGTGGCTATAATTCTAGGAATTATTAGATACTTTTTTGAATCGATAGCCAAAGTATCTATCGCATCTATCTGCTCGGTAACTCTC
>JALWIX010000041.1 GCA_027082175.1 Campylobacterales bacterium | reverse complement strand
TCTTGGCAATACTCTTATTGCCGGCTCCTTAGTTACACACGCATGCTCGCACAATCCACAGCCAGTACAGTAGTCTGGATCAACTACGGGCAACAAAAACGCATGTTTGCCCGTTCTTTCATTTTTTCTATACTCTAAATATATGGCTTTATCTAAAATAGGACAAGCTCTATAACACGCATCGCACTGGATTCCCCAAAATGCGATACATGACTTCATATCGACTATCGCTACGCCCATCCTCATTTTCATGATGTCAAAGACCTTTTGTCCATCCTTGACCACAGAAACCGAATCACTATCTAATGCTCCTGTTGGGCAAGGTGGAACACAAGGGATATCTTCGCACATATAACAAGGAATATCCCTTGGAATAAAGTAAGGCGTGCCTGTAGGCTTATTGTCTCCAGGCTTTGCCAATATTAAAGTATCGTATGGACAGGCTTCTACACAAAGCCCGCATTTTATACACAAACTTATAAACTCATCTTCTTTTTTGGCTCCAGGAGGCCTAAGTATCAAAGGCGCCGCTTTTACCTCGTCTACATAGGCGCTCCACAACAAGCCGCCAACTCCTGCTATAGCGACATTTTGTGCCATTTGAATAAGAAATCTTCTTCTTTCGCTAATTTTAGGAGCTTTCTTCTCATCCATCCCCGCCCCCTTTTTATCAATTCCAGAATTGCTCAAAACAATTCCTTCCTTTACGCTTTGTAGATTTTAACTGCACATTTTTTATAATCAGTCTGTTTAGATATTGGACAAGTCGCATCTAAACAAACTTTATTGATATAAACCCTCTCATCAAACCAAGGAACGAAAACAAGCCCTTTTGGAGGTCTATTTCTTCCTCTTGTTTCAACTCTAGCTTTAACTTTACCCCTTCTACTTTCTACCCAAACTAAATCGCCTCTCTTAACGCCGCGTTTTTTAGCATCCTCTGGATGCATATAACAAAGCGCTTCAGGAACAGCTCTATATAGTTCAGGAACTCTCATCGTCATAGTACCGCTGTGCCAATGCTCTAGCACCCTACCTGTACATAGCCAAGTGTCATATTCGCTATCTGGAGTTTCAGGTGGCTCCATATATGGTCTAAAGAATATTTTTGCTTTGTTTGGTAGATGAATTTTCGGTTTATTTTTATCTGGTCCTGTTAGGCTACCTTGAGGTATAGTTTTAAGCGCATGTCCGTAGAAGGCAAACTCTCCTTTAACATGACCTTTCTCTTTTTCCATCTTAGCATACGGGTCATAGTTAACATTAAATCTCCAAGGAGTATCTTTTCCGTTAACAACCGGCCATCTTAATCCTCTTACTTTATGATATACGTCAAAAGGCGCATAGTCGTGTCCATGTCCTTCACCAAATTTTCTATACTCTTCCCACAAAGCTTTTTGAATGAAGAATCCATAACCTTTCCAAGGTTTTCCATCTGCACCTATAACGTTTCTCTTGTCGCCTTCAGCTTCAGTATTTTGGAAACCTTCGCCAATTGGATCAGGCCATTTAAACGATTTATAGTAATCGTTGGCAAAAAGTACATCAAATAGAGTATCTTCAGGACTATAGCCCATCTTTTTGGCTTCATCAAGCACGTTTGGAAGTACAGTGCCATCAGGAAGCTTCCACTCTTTCCAAACCTCTTTTAGTTTAAATCTTTTTGCAAATTCGGTATATTGCCAAGTATCCGGCATAGCTTCGCCGACAGGAGTTACCTGCTGTCTCCAGTGCTGAGTTCTTCTTTCTGCGTTTCCGTAAGCGCCCCATTTTTCATAAATCATTGCGCTTGGCAAGATAAGGTCTGCAACTTTAGCGCTTATTCCAGGATAACCGTCACTTACTACAATAAAGTTATCCATTGTTCTCGCCGCTTTAATCCAGTGATTTGCGTTTGCCGTGTCTTGCCATGGGTTACATACGTGCACCCAAGCAAATTTTATCTTGCCATCTTCAAGGTCTCTCATGATTTTAACTATATGGCTACCGACTTTTGGATTAATAGTTCCTTTTGGTAGTCTCCAAATTTTTTCAGCAATTGCTCTATGTTTTGGATTTTTAACAACCATATCGGCAGGTAATCTATGGGCAAATGTTCCAACTTCTCTTGCCGTACCACAAGCGCTTGGCTGTCCTGTCAAAGAGAATGCTCCATCACCAGGTTTAGCCTGTTTTCCTAATAAAAAGTGAACCATATAGCTTTGTTCGTTAACCCAAGTTCCTCTTGTATGCTGGTTCATACCCATAGTCCAGAAAGAGACTACTTTTCTTCCTTTTTCTACATATAAATCTTTAAGAAGCTTTAATTTTCTTTTAAACTCATCCAAAGACTCGTCTGGATCACCTTTTGCCACACTTGCAACATAATCGAGAGTATATGGCTCTAAACCTTTTTTGAACTCTTCAAAACTGATGCTCCAATGTTTACCCGCAGCTTTGGCGTGTTTCATTTTTAGCTTTTTAGTATTTCCAAGACCTAATGGACTTAATGCAACTCTTTCAGCATCAGTTAGCTCTTTTTCCGCTTGTTTTGAAATAGTCTCCAACTCTTTAGCGGAGTATCCTAAATCTTTAGCATGTTTTGGATTTCTCATTCCATAACCAATATCTGGAAAGCCTGTAGCAAATACCGTATATTCTTTAACAAAGTCCCAATCTATTACGTCAGGATGATCATAAACGATACTTCTTGCAATGTAGTTCCATATAGCCAAGTCCGTGTTAGGCTTAAATATTATAACTTCGTCGGCAAGGTCGCAGCTTCTATGAACATAGGTAGATAACACCACAACTTTTACTCTATCTGGATTTGAAAGCTTTCTGTCAGTACATCTAGCCCAAAGAATCGGGTGCATCTCCGCCATATTGGATCCCCAAGCCACGATAGTATCGGTAAGCTCGATATCGTCATAACAACCTGCCGGCTCATCTATACCAAATGTTTGAATAAAACCTGCCACCGCGCTAGCCATACAGTGTCTAGCATTTGGGTCAATATTGTTACTTCTAAATCCGGCTTTCATTAGCTTTGCTGCGGCATATCCCTCCATAACGGTATATTGTCCAGAACCAAAAAATGCCACTCCTGTTGGTCCAAGCTCATTATAAGCTTTTTTGAATTGTTTTTCCATCTCATCATAAGCTCTTTTCCAGCTTACAGGTTTGAATTTGCCTTTTTTGTCAAACTCGCCTTTTTCGTTAACTCGCAATAACGGCGTAGTTAATCTGTCGGCGCCATACATAATCTTAGCTGTAAAATAACCCTTGATACAGTTAAGACCTCTGTTTACCGGAGCAAGAGGGTCACCTTTAACGGCAACTATCCTATCGTCTTTTGTAGCTATCATAATACCGCATCCGGTACCACAAAAACGACAAACCGCTTTATCCCATCTCCAGCCAGATTCAGCCGTCTTGCTTGCAGCTTCAAGCTCTTTTGGAACACTAAGCCCAACTGCGCTAGCTGCCGCCGCGGCTGCACTACTTTTTAAAAAATCTCTACGACTAAGTGCCATCTATACCTCCTCATAAGATTTTGCCGTAATTAGGCAAATATTGATTAGCAAAAAAATTTTATAGATTTTTCAAGGCGCACGCCTTGACTTGAGTCAAAATAATAAAATATAGTTATTAAAATAATTAAGATAATTTATATCTTTATTAGTGACATTTATGTGTCATTTTTAATATGAAGATATAAAAATAGTTTAAAAGTTAAAAAACTTAATATTTGCGGCTAATGAGTAGATATAGATTATGCAGTTTATTTGCAAATATATTTACAATATTAGAATTTTGAAATAGATTTTTAAACTTTTTATTTTCCTATTTTTTGGTCTTTTTAAGAATATTTGATAAATTTTCATGAAGTTTTTGTAACAATTTAGCGCTTCTTTCTAAATCTTCTAAAGATTGAATAGCGATATCTTCACTAGTATCAAGATATTTTTCCAATTCAACTCTTTTAGATTTATCTATATTTTTCGCATTTTTTTCTAATATTTCGCTAACGTCGCTAAGCTCTCTGGTAAGATGTTCGGAAGCTTTAATAGCATCTTGAGCGTCTATAATCATCTTATCGACTCTTTGGATAAAGTTTTCTAATCTTTTTGAAGCTATGGTCAATTCATCTACATTTTCGCAAATTTTTGGTTCTTCTTTATCAAAACTGACAAAAGATTTCGACTTTTCTAAAAACTCTTCAAAATGTTTTTGAATGTTTCTTATTAGAAAAAATGAGTAAAACATAATAACCAGCGCGATCATAGCTAAAATATTTTCGATATCTTCAAGTAAAGTTCGTTGTTTTTCCGAATATATCGCATACATAGAGACGGCTTGATCCATGCCGTTTAAAAGAACGTTGTTAAACTGATTTACAAAATCAACTATATCGTTTAATTTACCTTGCAATTCAATTAGTTCTCTAGCATGAGATATATACTCTTTCCAAAAAATGTAATTATGCTCTAATATCTTATTTAATTTCTCTTTTTCCATTACACTTTTATCGCTATAAAACTCCTTCAGTGTAGAGTCGTAAAGATGTAGAGTCTCATAAAATACTCTATAGTATTTAGGCTCTCCTTCATTTAGATAAAGAAGTAAAAAATACATCATTCTTTGACTTAACATTCTCTGTCTTCCGGCTTTATCTATATAAGTAGCGTCTATATTGGCTTCAACCATCTTTTTAACGACTTTGTCGGAAATCTCCAGCAAATACTCGTTGTTTTCTATTACAAAATTTTTTTCTATCTCGATCTTTGTTATCAATTTTTTAAATCTATCTACTTTTTTCTTAAATGGCTCCCAAAGCTTTTTCACTCTAGTAAGTTGCTCCTTGATCTCTTTAGTAGGAGGAGCGTATATGCCTCTTTCTATATTGCCCTCCAAAAGGTCCTTTAGATTTGTATCAAAAAGTTTTTCCGCTTCGTTTAATTCGTTTAGATTTATCTCTCTAGCAGTTTTTAAACGAAAAATCTCTTTACTAATCTTTTGAGTGAGCATTCTTTGTTTTCCTGCGATATTGATTACCTTCGAATCATATTTGCTTTTTTGATTTATATATATTACGGACGCGACTATTGCGATAATGACTAATGATAATGCGCCGCCAATAAATTTTATCTGCGAAGTTATCTTTTTCATAATTCATCCTCATTCATAAATCTCTTTCAGTCCCTCCAAATCCAAAATCTCAATAATTCCCTGCTCACTCTTTATCAAATCTCTTTTTATTAGCTTTTTCAAAATTCTTGATAATGTTTCTGGTTGAATATTGAGTCTATAAGCTACTTCTTGTTTTTTTAAACTATTGAACGTATCAAGTTCGTTCACTAAGGTAAAAGCTACCTTAGCAACTCCATCATACACAAGTTCTCTATTTATTAGACACTCCAACATCTGATTTCTTTTAGCAAATATCTCTACTACTCTTAAAAGTATCTGGGGATTTGCGATACAAAAATTTTTAAACTTTTCATAATCTATTATCAATACCTCGCAAGGCTCTAAACATTCAATATTTCCAAAACAGTTTATCGAGTCGTCAGATAGCGAACTAATTTTTGTTATCATGTTATCACTTTTTATATCGTATAGAAATATTTCGTTTTCAAATCTATCTACTTTATAAACTTTTACGTGACCGGTTTTAAGATAATAGAGCTGTTTTTTTATGTCGTTTTCATAGTAGATTATATCTTTTGCAGCGTATTTTTTGAGTTTTACAAAAGAAGCTATCTCATCTAACTGTTCGTCGCTCATACCGTCAAATAGGAAAAGCCCTTTTAAGTCTTCAACTTTTGCTTGTAATGCCATATCCCACCTTTTGATATATGTCATTATATCAAAAAGATTTTTTCGATATCATTATAGATTGCAGAAAAAAAATAAAAAATGATATAAAAAGGAACATTATGAAATACCCGGAGTTTTTCATAAAAGTAGAGCCAATCTTACTATATGACCCTTTAGCCGATTTTCTAGGAGCCGTAGAAAATGGAGAAATAGAGATAAACTATCTTGACGTAGTAAAGTTTGCCGGACACTCTTGTCCTACAGTCGCAGGCGCATACCTTATGACAAAACTTGGATTAAAAAAGCTATATGGCGATTCTTTACCGGTAAGAGGTGAAATAAAAGTTATGGTAAAAGGCGCAAAAAACGAAGGCGTAGAAGGTGTAATTGGAAACACGATAGCTTATATATGCGGAGTAAGTGAAGAAGGCGGTTTTAAAGGAATCGGAGGAAAATTCAATAGAGCCAATAAACTTCTTTTCTCTCAAGATATACCAAAAGAGATAAGACTGCAAAGAACGGATAATGGGACTTTCGTAGATATCAGTTACGCGCCGACAATTGCTCCAGACCCAAGACAGCAACAACTTATGCAAAAAATTATAACAAACCAAGCAGCCGAAGAAGAAAGAGTACTATTTAAAAAATTATGGCAAGAAAGAGTGGAAAAAATCTTGCTATCTAAAGAGAAATGGGAACAAATGGTCGATATCGTTTGATATCGACTATTTTTTTATATATGTAAAATATACCTCGTTTGAATTTGCGCTAAATACTTCATAACCTCTCTTTTTTATTTCATCCACTAAAGGTGCCGGGAAAAAATCCGTTTTTAACAAAATTGTCTCATCCTTTTTTAACTCTTTCAATATTTTATTAATTTCCGCCAATGGATTTTTCCCTTCGTCTAAAAGCCTATTTCCGTCAATCTCAACGCTAGGCTCTTTGGTTACCCACTCTGGAACTTTTTGTATGTTAACATCTTTTTCAGCCACATCTTTTAATGGTGGCTGTCCAACCTCTTTTCTTATAAGATTCAAAAGCTCTATCGGTTCCATTCCCCCTACCAAAGCGGCCTGCTTAATAGAAGCAATCCTTGCGACAGTTCTTCTAAGAACAGGATTTTTTAACTTTTTATATTTAGGGTTTATCTCTATAAGCTTATCCTCCATAAAAGGATACTCTTTTAACAGATCGTAGATTTTTGTATCTAGTGTTATCTCCACAACTTTTCTCCATTTCTAAATCTTTTTAACAGTATAAAGATATCTTTTAAAATTAAAAACAGTGAGATTAGCCATAAAACATCTAAAAAAATATTTCTTTCATAATCTAAAAAGATATATAGTACGGGTATTCCTATTAATAACGGTAACTTTAAATAGTAAAAAAAGAGAATTGCGGCGCCATATATATGGCGGAATTCTCTTTTTAACTCTTTTTTCAATTATCCCGCTCCGAGCGCTTTTTTAACATTATCGCTCGCCATAGAGATATTCCAAGGCGGATCCCAAACTATCTCAACTGTTACTTCTTTAACATCCGCAATCTTTTCCACAGCCTCTTTAACCCATTGCTGCATCATTTGATGCAAAGGGCACCCTCTAGTTGAAAGCGTCATCTTAACATGCACGTTATTTTCATCATCTATATCAACATCATAAATCAATCCCATATCAACTAAATTAAAACCTACTTCAGGATCGATAACGGTTCTTATAGCATCATAAACCTGTTCTTTTGTAACTTTTGCCATATATTCGCCTACCCCCTTTCAGTTTCTTCCAAAATTTAACATCCATTTCAAAGATGTTCCCAAAAAGACACTTCCTATAAATAAAAAAGCTACTCCGGCTTTGAAAAAATCTGACGATCCTATCATTAGACCATATCCAGCAATTAACGTACCGCCCATTGTAAACCAAAACTCATATTCAGACTGTTTTTTAGGATACATTTCTTGAAGCATAGGAACCTTCTCTTTTCCAACAAGTGGCGCATATCTATGAAACCAGACTAAAAAAGGAACGATTTTATAAAGATGACCGTTTATCAAAAATGAAAAAAATCCCATAAACAAAAACCATACAGCTCCGTACAAAAGCGGCCTATAATCTGTTGAGAGCAGATACATAAATCCTAAAATCCAAGAAAGTAACAAAGAGAAAAAAGCAAATAAAACAGATTTAAACCAAATATCGCTCTCTTTCCTTATTCTTTTTTTATAAATTAAAATAATTTGATAAAAATATAAAGCAATTGAAACAAAGGCTCCTATATATCCTAACTGCGCTAAAACTTTAAAACCTATAAATGAACCGATAATAACAAACGCCACCGAGTAAGTCATGATTTTAAAAGATAGATTAACAGGCTTTTCATCAAAACCGTGCGCCAAACCAAACATGGGAAGGAGTATCAAAGTTATCCCCATTATGGTAATCATAATATACCCGCCAACTACCGCATAAACATGAGCTTTTAAAATAGAGTTTATATCTACTCCCAAAAAGCCAGCTATTGTTAAAGAGAGTAAAAAACCGCTCAATATTCCAAGTAGCAAAAATATATTGGACACTTTTACGCATTTTACGGTTAAAGTGTTTAAATCGGTCTTTTTTATGGTTAAAAATACTTCAATAGCGAAAATCCCCATAGCCGCTAACACCAAAATACCGCCAAAACTGAGCAAAATTGGGTTTAACCAAAAACCCAAAACCATAACGATAGTCCCTAATAATAGCAGTGGGAATATAACATAATAAAAGTCTACGCTAAAATGTCCCGTCTCCAAAACAACGGGAATCAACTGCGCCATTGCGCCAAATATTATCATCATCACATAACCCAATAAAAAAAGATGTGCCCATCCAGCTATGCCCATCTGCATATAATCATAATCAAAGCTTATAAAAAGAAGTGCGGCGGCCGATAAGATATAAAAAATAGTCCCAACTACAAAAAAAGGCGCTATTAGCTTAAAGGGAGGCGCAAACTCCCTTGAAATATTAAACATTGCATCTCCTTTGATATAAATTTAAGGAGTAATTAACCGTGACAAGACGAATCGTTAAGATTTGCTTTCTCGCTTGATCCTTCAATATAACTAAAGATAAGTTTAACTCTTCCATCTGGTAGATTTTCTATTTGGATATCGTAATTGTTGCCAATTTTGTCTAACAATCCCATAGGTTTTTTGTGATTTATCATAATCAACTTTGTATTAGGGTCTTTTACAAGTTTTAACCCAGACATTGCGTTAACCATAGGTTCTGGCGGACCACATCGACTAGTATCGAAAATATAGTAAGTGTCTCCATCTTTTTCAAATCTATAAAAATCGACAGTAGCTCCAGGAACTTCAACTTTTTGCGCGTTTTGAGGTAAATCCATAATCTTCTCCTTAATTCAGATTAAATATATCCTAATTATAAGGCGAACTTCCCATTTTATCATTGATTAAAATCAAAAACTAAAGCATTGTTCTTAACTCGGCAGCATACCATAATATGACTAAATTTAAAACAAAAATCATCATAGAACTCGCTCTAGAGATTAAAAGTTCTATCTTGGTTCTCTCTTTCCCGTGGGTTTTAAAAGCTATATACATATGTATAACCGTAAAAATCGTTATTGCTGTTACCAATAAAATCTTTATCAATATAACCTGACCGAGATTTGAGTCTAAAGAGACTTTCAAAACTTGATCTAAACCTTGTCCGAAAAACATATATAAACCCGTCCCTAAAAGCACTATAAGCCAAACAGATTCAAAATATCCATATAGCGGTCCAATATGCAAATATACGTTTTTTTGTGCCGTTTTATCTTTTAAAAAAATACCCAACGCAAAAAGAAAAACTGAGCCGCCAATCCAAGCAGTTGCCGCTAGAAGATGAAAATATAACGCTATTTCCAACTCAAACTCCTTATTTTAGTCTATTTTGAAATCTTTTTTAGAAAAAAACGCATATTTTTAACAATAACTTTTATAAAGATTAGTATACGTTATTTTTTGGCTTTTTTTCTTAACTTTTATCAATTTTTGCCCTGAAAATAAGTATTTTTTAGAACTTTCTTTAAAAATTAAATCTTAATATATTTGAAAATTTCAAAATGCCATTCTTTCTTTTTAAGAAATAATTAAAAAACTTTTTGTATAATTTCAATTCGATTTAATGATGTGGCCCCATCGTCTAGCGGTTAGGACACCGCCCTTTCACGGCGGTGACGGGGGTTCGAGTCCCCCTGGGGTCGCCACTTTTTTTATTTTTGTAACTATATCTTTATTTTTTCGTAAAATCCGCCCAATTTTCTACTTTTGTTTTCTCTTTTGTGATATAATTTTTCAAAATTAAGTAATGGTGAGTGTAATGAAAAAATCAAGCTTCGCGCTAATTGCCTTTTTAACCGTTTTATATGCCGAAAAAGCGGATGTCGTAGAGGCTAAAATAAAAAAAAGCTTTGGAGGCAGTTACGTAGCTTATGTGCAGATAAAGCATAAAGACGTAGACGAAAAACATTTTGTAGATCAGTGGCAAATCTTAAATCAAGATAGAAAACTTATTGCACCTAGGGTTGTTTTTAAACCTCATCCAAATGAAGAGATCATCTACTCCGATCTTTATGGATTTAAAATACCCAAAGGAACCAAAAAACTAATCTTTAGAGCTCACTGTTCAAAAGATGGATACGGTGGAAAAGAGTTTGTTATAGATTTAACCAAAGAAGAAACTAAAGAGAAAGAAACTAAAGATAACAAATAACATCTTATATCTTTAACTCGTTAAACTTTCCTTTTTTCACTATCTTTCCATTATCCAAAATATAGATATAATCGGCTTGCATTATAGTGCTAGCTCTATGGGCAATTATAATAGTCGTTCTGTTTTTTAAAAAATCTTTTAGAGAATTAAAAAGTTTCCTCTCGGTATCTATGTCTATAGCCGAAGTAGATTCGTCAAAGATTACTACTTTAGGATTTTGCAAAATCATTCTAGCTATCGCTATACGCTGCCTTTGTCCTCCGGAAAGTTTTATGCCTCCTTTGCCTACGAGAGTATCTAAACCTTTTTCCATATCTTTTACCACATCTTCCAACTGAGCCATTCTTAACGCCTCTTGAAGCTTTTCTTCATCGAACTCTTTACCCAAAGTTATATTAAATCTGACTGTATCGTTAAAAAGGACAGGAGTTTGCAAAACTAAAGAGACGTTTTCTCTCACTACGTCTAAACCAATCTCTTTTATAGAGACTCCGTTATAGTAAATATCGCCGCTATTTATTGGATAAAAACCGACTAAAATCCTAGAAAGAGTTGTTTTGCCGCTTCCGCTAGCGCCAACGATTGCCGTCTTTTTACCCGCCGGTATCGTCATATTTAAATCTTTTAAAATCTCTTTGTTCTCTTCATAACCAAAATATACATTCTCTAGTCTAATCTCTATGGCCCTATCTTCATTAAAAGGATTTTTTAGATGAGGATATTTTGGCTCCTTTTTTAAAGCTAATAGCTCGTTTATCCTCTCTAGAGCCACGTTTGCATTTTTGTAAGCGTACTGAATACCCAAAATCTCCTGTATGGGAGTCATCATAAACCAAAGATAGCCGAATATTGCCAGCATCAAACCGATACTAAGATCAGAGTAAGCAACAGCCAAAATACCAGCAGCCCTGAAAATCTCAAAACCGGATACAAAAACTAAAAAACTAAGCCTTGAAGCAGCATCGCTTTTCCAACTAAAAGTGATAGATTTCTCTTTTACCTCTTTAGCCTTTTTAATAATATTTTCAAAAAAATATCTCTCTTTATTAGCGGCACGTATCTGCTCGAAAACCTCTAGCGTCTCTATCAACGCCTTTTGAAAACTCTCGATAGCACTATTTTCTTCTCTTTTAAGCTTTGCAACATATCTTGATAGTTTAGTAGAAAAAACAACTACCATAGGATTTAAAAAGAGTATAAAAAGCGCTAACTGCCAATGAATAAAGAGCAAAACAACACAAATTCCTATCAACGATAGTACGGAAATTAGCAGTCTGCTTATGGAGATACTTAGAAACTTATCTAAAGTCTCTATGTCGGTTACCAGCCTTGAGGCAACGCTTCCGCTTCCCAAAAGCTCATATTCAGCCATTGAGACTCTCTCTAAATGAGTTAAAACATCTTTTCTAATCTTATATGTTATCTTTTTTGAGATTGTCTCAAAAATACTATTTTGCAAAACGTTTAAAGCCACATACGAAAACCTCAAAAAAAGCACGACCATCAACACAATAACAGTATAGTAAAATGCGCTTCCGCTACCCAAAATCTTGTCGATTGTACCAAGAATCCACCCCGGTCTATCTAACAATATCTCATCAACTAACACCGGCATCAAAAGAGGTGTGGGAACACTTGCCAATGTAGCTAAAATGGCTACTATTTGAGCTATAGTGAAGCGTTTTTTATCTCTTTTTAAAAGCTCATATATCTTTTTCCAACTATATCGATTTTCCATAAAAGGATTTTATCTAAAAAGTTTTAATCTCTTTTAAATTCTACCTCTTTTAATATAGTAAGTTTTGCAAATTCCTCTAGATTAAACTTTTTTGCAAGAGCAGGTTTTACTATATAATAGCCGATTTTTGCGACTACTCGTTTTCCTTTAATATCTTCGTCTATTTTTACCACTCTTTTTTCTTTAGCTTTAATCATACTATCTTTTATGACACTATCGGCAACCCAAGGTGGTGTAGGCTTGCCATCTTTTCCTATGACTCTCTCAAAAATTTGTTCAACTCTTTTAATAAGCTTTTCACCCTTATAAATCTCAACAATAAGTTTTGCCGCTCTCATTGGATGTAAAAGAAGCTTATGTGGTGCATGATTAAAAATTTCAACTAAAAAATAGCCATTTTTTGGAATCACTTTTAAATCTACATATTTCGCCAACATTTTAGGATTGTTTTTTACCCCTGCAAATCCATGAAACGCATGTGTTGGAGTATTTACCCTATCTGAAAGAGAACCTTCAACTTGAGGCATATGACAGGTAATGCAGTTTTGTTCTAAAGTGTTATTACTATCAGTTTTACATACCACAAAACCATTGCCGTTTTGCTTATGGGAGTGACATCCCATACAAGTATCACCATTTTTATGAATAAGATTTGTATTGATTATCTTATGATACTCTGATCTTATTTGGGGATTTCTAGTCCCGTAATATACGCCTTTTTTATCTAAAATAATATTTTCATTCGCTTTTGGATGCTCTTTAATCGCCTCTATCCTGTGGCAATATGCGCAGGCAATCGCCTCGTTATACTCCTCTTCATATTTTTGACTATTTATCAATCTGAGATCCTTAACAGTTGGAGTATGACATTTGCCGCAAACATATTTTTTAGCATTTTTAGCACTCTTGTACGCCTCCCATACCGCTTTATGGATAGGATCATTTTTTGTAGTGGATTTAAAGTGTGGAGAATTTTTATACTCTTCATAGATATCTAAATGGCATCTAATACACTGCTTAGTCTTTGCAAAATCTCCTTTTATCTCCATAGACTTTGTAGTTGCGCTACCAGCAAAAATATTTGCTAAAATAGCACTTTTTATGATAAAAAAAAGTAAGATAGGTCTCATATCTCTCACTCCCACTTTTTTAGATTATATAATATTATAATTATTATAAGAAAAGTTAAAAATGACCTATATCAAAAAAATTTTTTAGAGGAGAGAAGCGTAGTTTTAATAATCAATAAGCTCTTTAACGGTTATTTTTGCACTTTCTGCCAAAGAATCCAGATTGTATCCTCCTTCAAGTAAAAATACTATTGGTTTATCCTTTGCAAAATCTAAAATTTTTCGAATGAGCGCTCGAAGTCCTTCAAAACTAATCTGCGCGGTTGAGATAAACTCATCCATCATCAAATCATATCCGGCACTAACTAAAACTATATCAAAATCAAACCATTTTGGAAGATCATCATAAAGTTTTAAAAGCGTCTCATCATCGCAGTAATCATCATAAGGTCTATTTAGATTATATCCTTCGCCTTTACCTTTTCCAATCTCATCTTCGCTTCCGGTAAAGTAAGGGTAGTTGTTTCTCTCATGGGTGCTAAAGAAAAAGACTGTATCATCTTCATAAAAAATATCTTGCGTACCGTTTCCGTGATGAACGTCAAAATCGATTATCATAACTTTTTTATAGCCTACGCTTTGAGCATATCTTGCCATTAAAGCAATATTGTTAAATATACAAAAACCCTGCCCTGTTCTTTTTTCGGCATGATGCCCCGGTGGTCGGATATTTAAAAAGGCTCTTTTTATTTCTCCTCTTTTAAAAGCGTCGATTATAGGTTTAGTCGAACCGGAGGCCGTTAATGCTACTTCGTAACTCATAGGAGAGAGAATCGTATCTTCATTTAAAATCATCCTATAGCCATTATCGTATGCACTCTCTACCCAATCTACATAATGTTTTTCATGTATTTTATAAAGTTCCTCTTTTGTAGCTCTTTTTACATTATAACGTTTTAAATCAAACTCTTTTAAAATTTCGTCTATGACAACAACTCTGTTTTTGTTCTCGATATGCTCTGCGGTATCGTGCATAGTAAATATTTCATCATATATATATCCAACCATATTTTAACCTTAATTTAATGGAATTGGGAATTTGTACCAACACTTACACCCTTTAACCTTCCCCCCCTTCATCCTTCATCTCTATCTATTCGTGATAAGGGATAAGACTATCACAATCACTCCCCACTCCTAACTTCATACTCCATACTAACAACTAAAATACAACTACTTCGACAATTTAATTTTTAGCTTTTGCTTTCCTTTTTCAACTCCCGGCTGATTGTAAGTGTCAATATCAAGCATTGCTCCCACCGCAGAAGTTAGCAACTCAAAGTAGTAGATCAAATATCCAGCGCTCTGCTCTTTAAGTTCGTTTATCTCTATCAAATCAACCGGGATATCAGCCTCTATTATAGACTCCATAGTTGCATCGCACTGGGTATTGATAATAGTTTGAAACCTTCTGCCATTTACAAAATCGGTAGTTTCAAGATACGGTAAAGATATATGCGGCACTGTAACAGGTAGTTCAAAGTTTTTAAGTTTTAAAAAGGTTACCGTTTTATCTTTTGGCCCTTCAACTATTAGTTGCAAAAATGAGTGCTGATCGATGGAGCCTATAAGACCTATAGGAGTAAGTCCAACTCTTTCCGTATCTTTTCTTTTTTTGCCAAGACTCTCTCCCCAAAGCTGTATATACCACTTGTTAAAGGCTTCGAACATAGAAGAGTAAGAAAAAAGAATATTTATATTTTTCTTTTTTCTATTTTTGTAATAGTAGTAAGCTTTTTTAAACATTAAAAGCTTTGTGCCTTGCGTTAAAAACTCATCCCTCATTATTTTTGCGCCATCTAAAAGCTCTTTAACGTCATATCCCAAAACGGCTAAAGGAAAAAGTCCTACGGGACATAAAACAGAAAATCTTCCTCCCACGTTTTTTGGTATATGAAACGTTTTCCAACCCCTTTCAACTGCAAGTCTATCCAAAGGAGAGTCTTTATCGGTTATAACGGCTATTTTATGTTCAAGATCAAGTCCCTTTAAAGGGTCTTGCATCAACGAGAAGATATACTTTGTTATGGATATAGTCTCTATAGTCGTTCCGGACTTTGATATAACTACTATGAAAGCCCTGCTTAGATCAATCTTTTTGATACTGTTTGTTAGATAAAGTGGATCTAAATTTTCTAAAAAATGTATATTTATAATATTTCTGTTATGGCTAAATTTCAAAAGAGTATCTATAGCTCTAGTTCCAAGCGAAGATCCGCCTATACCGATAACTACCAAATCTTTTATAAGATTGTTTGACAAATAATGATTTTTTGAGATAAAGTCGTAAATCTCTTCAACAATGCTATCTTGATTGACGGGTAGATCGTAATATCCAGAAATACCCTCTTTCATCTCTTTTATCATCTTTTCATAAGCTTCCTCAATCTTTGCCCAACCGTCTTTTTTGATTTCAGGCTCAAAAAAGAGTCTCTTTTTTATCATCGCATCCCTTTATATATATCTACCAAAGCCTCGCAAAACTTATCGCTATCGTTTACGCATTCAGCCACTCTAAAATCTTCAATTCCAAGCTCTTTTGCGATATGGGCGTATTCTATATGAAGCTCAAAAAGAGTTTCGCTGTTGTCTAGAATAAATGAAATGGGATAAATAATCACTTTTTTGTTATCCAACTCTTTTAACTTATCTTCTAGTGAAGGCTCCAACCATTGAACCGGTCCCAATTTTGACTGATAGGCTAGATGAACATTTTTAAACTTAACTCCCTTCTCTTTTAACATCTCTTTTAAAATATTTACATGCTCTTCTACTTCAATTTGGTAAGGATCACCGCTTTTGATAATCTTTTTTGGTAGAGAGTGAGCCGAAAAGATCAGATCAAACTCATTTGCTTCATCATCTTTTAAAGTCTCTTTAATCTTCTCTATAATAGCTTCATTATAGAGTCTATTTTTGTAAAAATTTGAGATATCGTGAAATCTAGCGTGAAAACCGTAACCTTTTGCGATATTGTAAAAATCCTCTAATGAGGATTTGACTGTAGTTTTTGAATATTGAGGATACAAGGGGATCAAGAAAACTTCATCTACCCCTCTTGATATAAGCTCTTTTATAGCCTCTTTGGCAAAGGGAGGAGTATATCTCATAGCAGCCGTAATATAAAGTTCTGGCAGATACTTTGAAAGTTTTTCGATAAGCTTCTTCGTATAAAAGTTTAAAGGACTTTTTCCTCCAAGTTTTTCATAGTTTGTTCTAGCCTCTTTTTTTCTGGAAGCCGTTATCATAAAAGCTACCAATTTTCTTAAAAGCTCATTTTTGATCGGTAATATATTTGGATCGTTAAACATATTTTTTAAAAATAGTTCTACCTCTTCCAAACTATTTGGACCGCCCATATTTAAAAGAACTATAGCTTTCATTTAAGCCTCTTTAAAAATCTGTAAAAATATCTGTCCATATCGACCCTTTCATCTATCTCTTTAGAGTTAATTATAAAATCTGACAATATTTTAGCCAAGTAGGGACCAAAAACAAAACCTCTACCTCCAAATCCGTTTATAATATAAACTCCTTTTTCTCTCGGTAACTCACTTTTTTTCGGCTTTTTTTTCACACCTTTAAAAAGTTTTAACGCCTCTTTTAAATCTATCAACTCTCCTACGATAGGTAGATGATCATTAACGCTAGCTCTTACGCCGCAATACATCTGCAAAAGTTCTATCTCTTCAAACTTAGCCATTTTCTTTGCCTCTTGCAGTAAAGAGCCATCAGGCCTACAAAAGTTTTGATTTATATTTTCCAATCTTTTATGGGTTGCGCCTATAACGATTTTATCTTCTATTTTCTTCGATATGGATATCTTTTTATGCACCGAGTACGATAGATTTAAAGAGCTTTTAACGTCAAACCTGATCCCAGCTACTTTGCCAATCTTGATATAACTCTCATTTAAAAGTTCGTCCCAAGCTCCGGTAGCTAAGATTACACTTTTACCTTTAAATCCTTCCACATTAAAAAAATCATCCTCTTTTTTCAACTCTTTTACCAAGATACCGCATTTTACATCGATATCTTTTAAGAGCTCTTCACAAAGATTTTTAGCGTTTATTACGCCTCCATTTTTAAAAAAGATGCCTCCAAATTTTTTTGCATAATCTTTTAAATCCTCTATCTCATCAGAAGAGAGTATAGTATGCTCTACGTCTAAAAACTTTTTATACTCTTCAAATTTTTTAGCGTCCTCATCATCTTTTGGAACTCTTAATATACCCGTTTGATGAAAAAGGTGCGAGAAATTTTTTTTATAAAAATCTACGCTAAACCTGAAAGCTTCGTTGGTAATTTTTTGAAGAGGGCCTCCGCGCCCTAGTCTAGGAGATATAAAAGCACCGGCGGCTCCGCTGCCTCCGCTTGCTATTTCATTTTGTTCCAATACTAAAACTTTGGCTCCGCCTTTTTTTAAAAAGTAAGCGGTATGAGCTCCGGCGCTTCCGGCTCCAACGACTATAAAATCATAAATCACAACAACCTCTAATTAAGTAAATTTAAATCGATATCTCCTTGATATCAGCTATCTTTTTAAACTCTTTATAGATTGAGGCGATTAGATTTTTTCGATTCTTTTTTATCTTTTCGTCATCTACGTTTACTAAAACGTGATCAAAAAATCTGTCAATAACCGGTTTTAATCCAAAAAGAGCATCTAGTTTAGACTCATATCTATCATAATCTTTTTTCAAAATTTCATTAAAACTATCCCAAAGCTCATGTTCATATTTGCTTTCAAAAAGAGTCTCTTTAACTGTTGTCTCTTTTTCAATATCTACATCTTTTACGATATTCGCAACTCTTTTAAAAGTGGTAAAAATCTCTTTGAAATCATCACTCTCAACTATGCTTTTTAAAGCCTCTATCTTTTTGGCAATCTCTAAAATATCTCTCTCTCCGCTCCCTATTACGGCTTTTACGACGGAAGGATTCACATCGAAAGAGTGATATATCCTCTCTATAAAAAACTCTTCCAATATTTTGGTATCAAACTCTTTATACTCATCTTTTAACTCTTCAAAAATTTTTGAGACGTCAAAAGGGATCTCTTCAGCTAGAACAATCTTAATGATCCCCAAAGCCGCTCTTCTAAGAGCGAAAGGATCTCGTGAACCCGTTGGAATCTTTCCTATACTAAATAGAGCCATCAGCGTGTCTAATTTAACAGATATAGATATCAATGAAGTAAACAAAGTTGTAGGAAGCTCGCTATCTTCTCCCTTAGGATAATACTGCTCTTTAATAGCCAAGGCGACTAACTCATCCTCTTTTTGCTTTAGAGCATAATAATACCCCATAACCCCCTGAAGTTCAGTAAATTCATAAACCATTTCCGTTAGCAAATCGGTTTTTGAGAGCATAACCGCTCTTTCTATTAGGGCTTTTAGCTCTCCTTCGTTCAAAGATGTTTGTTCAATAAGTCTATTTTTGTACTTTTCAAAAAGAGTTAGAGCAACTTTTAGCTCTCTTAACTCTTTGTCAAATAAAGAGCCGAGCTCATCCATAAACGTAACATCTTTCAATCCTTCAGGGTCGAGTCCTTTTTTAAGATCGTTTTCCCAAAAGAAAAGAGCGTCTGATAGTCTGGCTCTCAAAACTCTCTCATTTCCTTTTACAACTAGCGAAAAATCATCGGTTTTAGCATTAGAAACCACAACGAAACCGTTATATAAAGAACCGTTTTTAAATATCGGAAAATATCTTTGATGCTCTTTCATACTGGTGATGATAACTTCTGGAGGAAGCTTTAAAAACCTCTCCTCAAATTCGCCTTTTAAAGCGGTAGGATACTCGGTAATAGCCACAACCTCATCTAAAAGCTCTTCATCTTTTTCTATATGGATACTCTCATTTTTCTCAAGTTCTTCAAACTCTCGTAAAATCTTTTCGTATCTTTTATTTTGATAGAGAATTACCCCGTTTTTTTCAAGCTTTTCAAAATAATCTTTTGCGTCTTTTAGTTCTATCTTATCCATCGTAACCGATCTATGTGCGTATGTGAAGTTTGAAGAGTTTATACCGTATATTTTATATTCGAAAAACTCTTTTTCCAGATTTACTATAGCCCATCTAATAGGCCTGATGAACTCCTCTTTTAGCTTTCCCCATCTCATAGCTTTTCCAAAATTTAAAGATTTAAGCCACTTTACTATCATATCTTCAAGAAGCTCTTTGGCCTCTTTTCCTTTAATAGTCCTTTTATAGTACAAAACCTCTTTGTTTCCTTTTTTGGCTCGACCTAAACTCGCGACATCAACACCGCACTTTTTAGCAAAACTTAAAGCCGCTTTGGTAGGTTCAGAGTCTTTAAAGGCTATCTCAATGGGGGCGCCATAAAGCTCCTCTTCGAAATCCGGCTGTTTTACGGGAAATTCAGGATGCCACAGAACCAACCTTCTTGGGGTGTAAAAAAACTCAAATTCGCAAACTAAAGAGTTCTCTTCTAAAATTTTCTCCCACTTTTTTTCGATATTTGGAAGCTCTTTTAAAAAAGGTAGTGCAGGAAGTTCCTCGAC
>JALWIX010000040.1 GCA_027082175.1 Campylobacterales bacterium | reverse complement strand
ATGAAAGATTCAATAGAACACTACAAGAACAGTTCGTCGACTATTATGAAGACCTTCTCTTTACAGATATTAACGAATTTAACAAAAAACTTGCTAATTGGCTCGTCGATTACAATACCAAAATACCACACTATTCACTTAATTTTAAATCTCCGGTAAAATACCTTCTTGAATATCATAATGAGTGCCATATGTTATGGACTTATACAAAATCTTTACTTTCAGCTAAATTTAAGATATAATTTCATTGGCATAGCAGACGGCTGCTGGAACAACTCCAGAGGAAAGTCCGAGCTGCAATGAGGCAGGGTTCCACCTAACGGGTGGCCGACGAAGCCCATTGGGAATAAGTCGAGGGATAGTGCAACAGAAAGCAAACCGCCGATGGCCGCAAGGCACAGGTAAGGGTGAAAGGGTGAGGTAAGAGCTCACCGCTTCCTTAGTAATAAGGGAGGCATTGTAAACCCAACCCGCAGCAAGTCAGGCCTGGTTAAAGCCTCATAATTTGAGCCTGACGCAAGAGCTCTATGGTGACATAGAGCCTTAGATAAATAGCCGTCAGATACAGAACTCGGCTTACAGCTATGCCAATGGAGTTAAAAGAAGTCCGTAAATACGAGGTTTTAGAGTTTAAGGTTTTATAGGGACATACTAAGGGACATACCTTATGTAAAAAATTACAGGGTATGTCCTTCGATTTTATGCTTTTCGATGTAGTTGATTATATCCTCTTTTTTGTAGAGTATCGTTCTCCCTACTTGATAGTATGGAATTTTTCTTGCGGTTCTCATTTTTTGCTGCACGACTTTTGTAAGTCCGTAATGTTTTTGGACATAATCTATGGTTATAAAAACTTCATCATCTTTTTTTGCAATATTAATTGTGTCTGCTAATTTTCTAAAAAAATCTTTGAAATCATCTTTAGTTACTACTTCTATTGCCATCTTTAACTCCTATTGCTGTTCCAAAGCGTCTCTTCTTTACTATCTTTTAAACCCTGCTCATATGCTTTTTCTACCCAATATTTTATCCACTCTAAAGCTGGCAGCTTTTTATTTCTATAGTATCCAGCTTCAGCCCAGTATGCTCTTAATTTTTTATTGTAATATTTAAACGCCTCTTCCTTTGGAAGAGGTTTGGGCAAATTTGCTGTAAAATCAACACTACTTAAATCCACCTTTTTTTCTCCATTTTCAATCTTTTTAAGTGTTTTTTGCCTTCTACAAAACCATATTTCGCCTCTTGTCATAGTAAACCTCTAAAATGGTATATCGTCATCTTCTATGTCTATCTCTGGTATCTCTTTTTGCACAGGTTTTTGTTTTGGCTGCGGTTTAGTTGGAGTTTTAGCAGCTCCTGCTTTTTCAATAAAGCCTACTCTTTCGACTATTAACTGTATATTTTTGCGCTTATTGTTGTTTTTATCCAACCACTCATTTATATTTATTTTTCCTTCAACTTCTATTCTGTCGCCTTTTTTGAAGTATTGGTTAATCATCTCTGCCATTTTGCCAAAGGCTACTAACTCAAGCCATAGCACCTCTTCTTGCTCGCTAAAAGCAAGGCTTGTTTTTGCGACCGCCTTGCCATCTTTTGAATATCTAAGCTCTACATCCTTACCAAGTCTTCCGACCCCGTGAATTTTAGGTATCATTGTTTTTCCTTTTGTATCCTATAAGTGATACTTTCTTTTTTTATTTTTTCTAACACCTCTGGTGGTATATACTCTTTTGCCTTTGCGTATTCATACCTGCTTGATTTAACTGGTATAACTGTAATTCCAAACCCTTTAGTTTTTACTCCCTCACTTAGCTCTATAAGAGTTTGTTTTGCCTCTTCAAATGTAGCTTTTGCCTCTTTGTAATGCTGCTCAGCAACTTTGTAAGCCATTACTGCAAGCTCCCAGTCCACGTCGTCTCTCTCAATCTCAAGTGGTGGGAGCTTTTTATCTTTGTATTCTTTTTCAAACTCAATCCACCTTTTTATAATTTCTTCAACTATTTTTTCATCTTTTGTTATTCCACCTTTTATTACAATCTCTCTTGAGTCTGGGTTTACTGCTGCAAAAATCGCCTCTTTAGCACCGCTTACCAAGAGCTGGTGCTGCATTTGGAGATAATAGTTTTTGGGTATTTCTCCTTGTTTGACTTTCTCGTATGTGTATTTACTGAATTTTATCTCTAACACTTCGTCGCCATCGAAGGATATGCCATCGAAGCTTGCACGAAATCTCTCGTCATTATCCCAAGCACCAACTAGCGGCTGGAATGTAATACCTGTAACTTCCTCTACGCGTTCTCTTATCCATCCCTCATTCTCGCTCCCAGCTATCATTGCTTGGTTTTTGTGTATCACTAAGTCTCCATATTTAAGGTGAGCTAATTCAAGAGGGTTTTTCGGCGCAAATGGATTGACCTCAAAGAGAGCTGGAGTTTCACTTGCATTAAAGCTCTCTTTTCTGCTTTTCTCCCACTCTTGTGTTCCTTGTTTAAGATTTAGGATTTTCATTATGCAGCTCCTCTTAAAATATCTCTTATGTCAGTAATAGCAGTTTCGCTATCAATATAAAATTCTATACTTCTGTTGCCTTTACCTAAATGAAGGGTAACCCAATTACTATATGGATTGTGGCAATAGTCGTGAATTAGTCCTTCATCTTTTAGTTTACTTAATAGCCTTTTTCTTCTATCAAATGTAATTTTTCTCTTTTTATCAAAAATATTCACTATCTTTTTAAAATCCATTTTTAAATCCTCGTTATAGTTTTTCAAATTCTTTTTTTGCTGCAATTAAATCTTTTTGATTTTTCTCTTTAATTAATTCAAAAATATCGCTATAAATTTCTTCTGGTATGGGTAAAGTTATAGTGCGATTTTCAGTACATATCGTTAAAACGACATCTTTAGCTATCAGAAACCATCCCTCTGCTTCTCTGATTGCTTTTTTATTTTTGTTCAAGCAGTTTATTTTCCCGTATAGTTCCAATGCCTGTTCAAATTTTTCAATAGTCATTACGCTACTCCTTTTTCAAGTTTCTTTTTCAAAACCCCTATGGCTTTTGGATAAATCTCTTGGCTCATATCCTCAAGTTTTTCAATTTGGAAAAATTGTAAAAATATATTTTTATCTGTTTTCGTATCCGCTATGAGTTTTTCAAGCTCTAATACTTGCTCTGGCGTTACAGGTTGCGCTTGTTCTTGTTCTGGCTCACCTGCTGCGTCATTGTCTTCATCTGCTGCTATACCTACCGCTGCACTTAGTCCGTATCTTCTTAAATAAGTCAAAGCGCTGCCAGTAATTTGATAAGCATTCATCCCTCTCAATTTTTCATACGGCGCACTTACTTCAGTCATTATCCATTCACCGCTTTTGTGTAATAATAGTGTCTCTACTACGACTTTATCCTCATCAAATCTTTCACTCTGTATCAAGCTTAAGTCATTTTTTGCTAAAATAGGTCTAACAATTTTTAAAACTTGGTCAAGTGGCGCATACTGATACCCGAAACCTTCTTTTTCTTTAGTTGCGTCCTTGACCTCTCCGATTACTTTTGCCATCGCTGGTGCAATATTTTTAATGCTTTCACTCCATTTCATTTATGCTCCTTTTTTTGTTAAAATATATTTGTAATCTTTACCTATTGAACCATCTGGTCTGGTGCTTTCAATCCATTCAGTCTTAAACTCCCAGCCTTTTTGTTTAAGATGATGGATGATAGCACCAAGACGACTTATATAAACTCTTAAAGCCTCGTTTCTTGTAACATATCCGTTTGTTACAAGTCTTTCTTTAACCCATTCAATTTGGCTCTTCCCACTTGCTGGGACTTCCATTTGGTCTATTACATCTAAAAGGCTCATTTTCAATACTCCTTTATCGCCTCTTCTATATCTTGCTGTTTATGCAACCTTCCGTAATATTTGAATTCAATCTCACTAATTGCCCTTAATAGTTCTTCTTCATACGGCAAATTCAAAGCCTCTATAAAAAGTTCTAACATTCTCTTTTTCTCTAAATTGCACCTTTGTATCGTTTCTTCTACTTTCATATAGAACCAATCTTCCTCTATCTCTTGCTCCTGTAGAACTTCTCGTTCTTTCTCATCTTTTTCTCTCAGTGCTATGTCAGCAAAATCTGGCAGTTTTTCTACAAAACTCATTTAATCCCCTCTTTGTCTGCTATTGTTGCTAATAGCGCTCCAAAGAATAAGAAGCCTGCTACCGCTGTCATCGTAAATAAGACCAATCCCCAGTCCATTGTAGCCTCCTCAAGAATTTTGCAAAATCTCTGACCGTTGCAGTCGGATTTATCGCAAGATAAATTTTTAATCTTATCCTTTGCATTTTCATTCCTTTAGATGGATTTATAAAGAGGATTTAGCCAATCCTTTAAGCCCTCAAGGGCTGCCCTGTGTTTCAAAGGAAGCATATATGGCATTAAAGGAACGGTTTATAAGGGCAGCCCTTCAAGGCTTTGGCAAACAGTAAGTTTTTAGAGAACATTTCCAAACAGGAAATAAACTATCTGGTAAAATATTACCTAATTGGAAATTAAACAAAGCTTAAAAAATTAACGATTTGGATAATAATATGGAGGTATTTTAATTATGTAGAGAATATGTAGATAAAAATAAAATATGGCAATGGCTTTTATAAATTAGCCATTACCTTAATACATTTACTAAATCTGACAGTATGTTTATTGAGGTCAACAATAATTGGTTCGTAGTTTTCACAATCAAGATTTAGAGGCATAAGAGTAATTTTTTCTCCATCTGAAGAAAACTTTATCTTTTTAATACCACTTTCTTCATCATCTATAGTATAGTGAACTATATCCCCATTGTTTACTTGTGCATTTTTATCGCATATTACTTCATCTCCATTATGTATTTTTGGGAGCATACTATCCCCTTCAGCTACTATAGCATAAACACCTTCTCTACCCAGATACGCTGGAACAGGTATCCATTCTACATCTTCATAATGATAATTTGTTGGAACACCACACGAAGCTTTACCTATCATTGGTATATACCTTATAGTTGGAGTATCTTTGCTTTCATCAAGCAGATAATCAACTGTAACGCCAAAAAAATTGGCTACTTTTTTTAGTTTTTCTTGTGGAATAGGACGAGTACCTTTTACCCATCTATTAACATTTACTGGATTTTCTCCAAGATATTCAGCCAATCTTCTTTGCGCACCCCTGCCAAGCTCCTGCAATAGCAGTTCAAGCTTTTTATTAATTTTCATAGTCAACCCTTTCGAGTTATCTCACTATGTTTTCCATAGTGGTAAATATACATTAATTATATTTATTTTTACCTGTGTGGTAACTTAAATCTTTTACAATCAATTTACCAAATGGACAATAAATTAAGCTAAATTTAATTACCAAACAGGTAATATACATAAAAAGCTTTTTTAAAGGAGTGTGTATGACACTTGCCGAATTATCAAAAAAAACAGGAGAAAGTATTCCAAATTTATCAAGATGGTTAAGCGGAAAAAGAAAAATATCTCTCGAAAGAGCATCCAAGTTTGAAGAGAAAACAGGAATACCAAAAGAGGTTTTTCTTAAAGAAGAGTTGCAAATAAAATATTTAAAAAAAAGTTATCGTAACAAGAAATAAAAATGAAAATGTTTACAACGATAAATTTTGCGAAGATGAGAGAGCTGGGATTATCTCTTGAGGAGTATGTGCTGCTCGATATCGTCTCTTTTTTTGACAACGGATATTACGCTTCAAAAAAAACATTAGCCGACCATTTAGGGATAAGCGAGAGAAAAATTTTTAGAATGATAAACGCTCTTATAAAAAAAGGGTTTTTAAAAAAAGATGGGAGCAATTTAAAAGTGATGAACTTTACCCCTGCCAAAATGGCAGAAAATCCTGCCAAAATGGCAGTCGAACCCTGCCAAAATGGCAGTTCAACTATGACAAATTGTCATACAAAGAAAGAGAATAAGAAAGATAATAAGAAAAATACCAAGAAAGATAAGTTTGAACAGCTGCTTAGTGAGATTAAAAAGAAAGCCCCAAATCTGACTGAGGCACAAATCAATCTGATAAAAGATTTCTATGAATACCGAAAACAGATTAAAAAACCGATACACACGGTAAAACCTATTGTTAGCTATTTAAAGCAATTAAAAAAGATAAGCGATGAAGGGTATGACATTTACGAAGCGATAGAACTAATGAAAGAAGGAGAGTGGCAAACTATAAAACTTGAATATTGTAAAAATGCGCTTGAAAAAGAGGTGAAGTATGTCTGGTGAGATGATTAAAAATGCGCAAATATACATCGAAAGGGCGGTGCTTATAAGCCTATATGAGAGCGAAAAATACAATTTGCCCTACAAAGACATAGATGAAGATGTTTTTGTTTTTCCTCCGCATAAGTGGCTAATTAGGCAAATAAAAAAAGCAAAAAAGAACGGCATACCGCTTGATTTACTAAGAGTAAAGATAGAAGAGAAAATGGCTGGGAGCGAGTGGGAGAATGCCTATTTAGAGCTGATAGCCACTAACCCTTTAAGTAATTGGCAGCTTTATTATAGTGAATTAAAAGCAAGAAAAATAGAGAGAGAAGCAAAAAAACTTTTTGGAGCTAATGTATGAGTGCAGGAAAAGTATTGGCTGATTTATATAAGAAAAAAGATAAGCTTGAAAAATACATAGCAGAACTTGAAGGCGAAACTGGATTATATGAGCCTGAGACTATGCAGCTGGTAGTTGAAAGGGTTAGAAAAAGACCTCCGTTAAAAAAGTTTTCAACAGGAATTGATTGGTTGGATGAGAAGATGAATGGTGGCTTGAGCGAGGCGACATTTATAAATCTTGCTGGCGAAAATTTTGGGGGGAAAACGTATCTTACTATGAAAATAATGGAGCATATAAGCAAGACAGACCCAGTATTCTTTTTCTCTTTTGAAATGTATGAGGGATTGCTTGCTAAAAGAGTAGCACACTGGAGCAATAAACAGCTAAACAATCTTTTTATAGAACAAAAGATTACAGACCTATACAGGATTGAGAGCATTATAAGAAGCCAAAGAGAAAGAGGCATTAAGTTTTTTGCAATAGACAGCAGGATGAAGATAACCTTGCCTTATAAGATGGATATTTACGAAAAAAATAGCGAGATAACAAAAGTTTTAAGCAAAGTAACTCAAGAAATTGGAGCGACGATACTGCTTATTAATCAAATAGCCGAAACCGATTTGAGAAACGGAAGGTTGTCTCTAAAAGGCAGCGGTGACCAAACATACGATAGCGACGTAATAATTTATATAGCGATTGAAAGAGACAAAAAAACAAAAGAGCCTAAAGCAAGACACTATATTTGCACAAAAGACAGAATAAACGAACGAACGTGGAAGCACATAGAGCCAATTGTAAATGAGCAGCCAAAAGAGATTGAATATAGCGAAAAAGAGATTGATGAAGTAGATATACCAGAGATTTAAGGGGCAAAAAAATGAAAGATTTGGAGCAAATAGATGTAGTAGATGAGATTTTAGAAGAGCTTAACAAAAAAGGCAAAGCAGTAGATAAAGAGGGAGTAGAGTATGTGAAATTTAACTCAAATAGGTCTCTTTTGGAAATTGTAAAAGAAGGGTTAAAAAGAAAATGGAGCATTGAAGAGACACTTAAAAAATGCAACGAGTGGCAGCAGGAGCGAATAAAGGCTGAAGTTGAGGTGTTTGGAATGGCGATTAGTAGATTTTTAAGAGAAGAAGAAGTTAGGAATGCAAGAGTTTATATTTTGGAAAAAGCGAAGGGGAAGAGATGATTGAGTTAGTTTTATTTGTTCTAGGATTAAAGGAGTGAAAATGACAAATGCTTTAATTGTTTTTATCTGTTTCTGTGAGGAAAATAAGGAATGTGAAAAATGAAGATAAAGCAAAAAAATGAGGATTTAAAAATGAATCATCCAATTTTTGAGATAGAGATAGATGGTAAAATTCCCTCTGTAAATAGATATTGGAGACACACAAAACAAGGACACCATTATATCAGTCAAGAGGGTAGGGAGTTTAAAGAGAAACTGCAATGGATGGCTAAAGCTAAAAAGGTGAAGCCCACCAGTGAGGCAGTGGAGCTTCATTTATATTGGTATTGTAAGAAAACCTGCAACGGCGGGGATTTGGATAACAGACTTAAGGTTATTTTGGACGCATTAGAAGGAATAGTATATAAAAATGATAAGCAGGTTGTAAAGATTGTAGCAAAAAAAATAATGGATAGTAAAAAAGATTTAGCTATAATCAAAGTATGCGAGGTGAAAAATGGATAATATTTTGCTCTTTGATTTATTTAGCGGTATTGTTTTTGAGAAGCTTTATAAAAATTTTCCAAAGTGCGTTCATATAGAGACAGAGAAGATTTTAAAAGAGTTTGCTAACGAGCTTAACGAGTTTAAAAACTTTGATTTTAACGAGCAAGGAATAATTTTTAGCGAAACGCTTTATTGGTTAAAAAATAATAATTTTATTCGTTTTAAAGAGACCCATAAAAGAGTAGAGCCTCTTTTTGTATATGATTTTTTTTGTGTTGAATTGACCATAAAAGGATTAAATCTTTTAAAATCACCATTGCCAGAGATTGTAAATAAGAAGAGTTTAGGTGATGAGATAGTAGAAAATTTTAAGAAGGGATTTTTTAAAGAAGCAGGTAAAATTGCAGCTGGAGCTATTGTTAAGATTATAACTTAACCCCTAAGATTAGGGGTTAAACTTTTGGCAAATCTTTAAAGCCACATTTTGGAAATGCCACTTTACCGCATAGTATAAAATTGCCACAATCTCGTGGCTTTGCGGTAAGGCTTTCTATAATTTCACCAATTTTTCGCTCAAGTTTCTTTTGTGCTTTTTCGCACTCTTCCCAAAACTCCTCTATCGCTATTTCTGAATAATTTATAGCATAAGTTACAAGTTTCTTTTTTAATTCATCGTTTTCAACTTCAAGTCTATGTTTAAGTTCGATGATTTCGGTTTGCGCACCGTAATATTTTGCTTTCCACTTTTCTATCTCTTTGTTTCATCTAGCTATGATGCCTTTATAACCTGCTATTCGGCTATCGAAATGTTCGGCGGGGCAGTTTTGGGGTGGGGTTGCTTTTTGGATAAAGTGGTTGTAAAGGACTTTAAAGCACTCATTTTTATAAGCGATGAGCTTTTGCTTTACTTCTGGCTTGACTTTGTTAGGATTGATTGTAAAAAGCCAGCCGTTGAGTTTTTCAAGCGGTATGCAAAAAACTTTTTGAAGTCCGCCTTTGGTTTGGACTTCGATATATTTTGCTTCAAAGGCTTCTTCGGATTTGAGTTTTTTGAGCTGATAGGAGAAGTGAATATCTAAATTTTCACAAACTTTTCTAACAGATACCCAATACTCTCCATCGACTTTACCGACTGCATCATTTGCAGCAACTCTTACCACTTCCAAAAAGTCGTCATTAAATTTGACGACTTCGATAGTTGTTTTTGTGATTTTCATCTTGTCCCCTTGTCATAAAATATGATATTCAAGAAGAATAATATTATAAATTATGACAATTGTCAAGGGGATAAGTAATAATATGTTAAATGAAGAATGTTTTTTATCACAAAGAATGATTTTTAAGGGGTTGCGATATCACCACCCCTTTTAGAGAGACGATAAAGAATTCTTTCAAGCTGTTTGCAATCTTCCAATTGCTCTTGACACTTCTTGAGTTCATAGAGCAATTCTATAGATTTCTTTACTGGTTCGCTTATTTCACCTTTTGAAGCCATATTTCTGATGCTTCCCTCACTATACCCAATCCTCTCCCCAAGCTCTTTATATGTCAGCCCCAGCTCTTTACAGACTTTTTTAACGATATTTTCAGTTTGCATAGTGTATCCTTTATAATAGACTTAAAAAAAAGGGTGTAACGTGGCTATAATGTTTATGATATTCAATTTGTTTTTTCCTGTCCTATATTTTTTTGGCTTTTATAATTATATTACTCATCACAATCTGCTATTGTCTATTATCGGAGCAATTATAGTTACGACGCTATCGAATGCTCCCATTATATCCATTTTTGTATATCCTGCTGTTGAGTATTTCATAAAGGGAGCAATAAGCGATTATGGATACTTGGCTATTTTTTCAAATATTCTTTACCATATTGCTATTTTGATTGCAGCATTAATACAAAAAAAACAATCAATGTATTAATCTTCCCAGTGGAAGCTGCCATTTTGATAGCACTCTCACTATAGCCTATGTGCTCCCCCAGCTCTTTATAAGTGAGCCCCAGCTCTTTACACACCTTTTTGACGATATTTTCACTGCTCATCAGTTTTACCTTTTAGAAGTTTATTTTTATTGGTAAGAAAGCTTTTTAATTGGTCAAATGCTATCTTTTGTAAAATTTTAAATCTTTCTTGTTTATTTTTGCCTTGCTTTATAAGCTCTGCATTCATACTTTCAAGGTTAGCTAATACTACAAGTTCAGCTACACTTGCATAGTCTCTAATATTGCCATCTTTATTTGGGTTTTTCTTTCGCCACTCTTTGGCAGTTATTCCAAAAAGAGCAAGATTTAATAAATCAGCTTCAGAAGCGTAAATAATTTGTTGATAATCTTTTGAGTGAAAATCTTTAATGATATTTTCTTTGATAGCGTCTGTATGGATTTTATAGTTCATTTTAGCAATCTCTCTTTTAACATTCCATCCTATAGCCTCTTTTTGATGTTCAATCTCTTTTAGGCGCTGAAACTCTTTTATAAGATAAAGCTTGAATTCTGGGCTTATCCAGCTTGCAAATTCAAAAGCTATATCTTTGTGGGCAAATGTTCCGCCGTAGCGTCCAGATTTGCTGATGATGCCAATAGCATTTGTTGCTTTTATCCACTTTTGAGGAGAAAGGGTAAAAGCGTTTGAGCCTGCTTGATTTTTAAACTGGTCGAATTCGACCACTTTAAAATTAGGATTATTCAGTTGCTCCCAAAGTCCTAAAAACTCAATAGTATTTTTGCTTCTTAACCAATTTTTTACTACTTCTGCTGGCTCATCACTTTTAAATCTTGCAATATCAGTCAAAGAGATATAATCGCTCTCTTTTTTTGCATAAAGAGCTACTTCTACATCTTTTACTATAAGCTTTTTCATTTTTGTTCCTTTCGTAGCCCCAGCTCTTTACACACCTTTTTGACGATGTTGTCCATTGTAAATCCTTTTTATCTATATTTACACAAAACTTGACTTTTGTAGAAATAATTGTATATAATTATTTCAAATAGTTAAAGAGGTGTCGGCTCAGACGATGACCGCACTTTGCAAATACATTCAGCCTTCGGGCAGCCCCGCCTCTAAAGAGGCGGGATAAACAACTCTCTTACTTTTTCATGCATATTTTTAAAATCTTTTTTTTGCATCATTCCGATTCTTCCCATTAATCTTTTTTTATCAAATGCTTTTAATTGCAAAATCATAGCGCAATTAGTGCGTATTTTGCCTTTTTTATCTTGATAGGAAAATGTATAAAAGTAGCTGCCACTTTTAAGAACGCTTGACAGAGGGATACCAAAGAAAAGTTCGCTAGTAAGCTTTTTTATAATTACCACAGGTCTTTGATATTCATTACCTTTGCCATATTCTTCCGACCCTATATTTTTACCAAGCCTTAACCAATAAATGTCTCTTTCTTTGAAGCCAACATCGTTATTTGTAATTTGCGTTCTTTTTTTGACAATATTCCAATTATCAAACTCTTCAAGCTCTTTACACACCTTTTTGACGATGTTGTCGCTCATTTTATTCCTTTCAATGGAAGTTGTTTTGTGTTATTGGATGGTGCAACAATGCCGTAAACTTTTGTAATAGTGTAGTGTGTTTCTACGATACTCATATCATCTGGGTCTATGTATGTTTCAATTTTTAGCTCTGCATCAAGCATATCGCCAAATGCGATACTTATTTTTCGCTGGCGTATCTGTTTTATGAAATTCTCATCTGCTATCTTGACATCAATATTTTTATCAAAAATGATTGTCCATTTGCTGCTGCCTATGATGTCGGGTTTTTTTATAATGAATTTGTCTCTTACGGTATGTGTTCTTTTTTGTATTCCTTCTATTTCTTCTGGGTTGAAAGTATAATTATCTATTATAAGCATTTTTTCGCCTTCTATTTCAATAATTGGTTTTTTCTCAAAAGATTTTGCACTGTGGGATAAATCTCCGATGGCTTCAAGAAGCTTTGTTTTATGGATAGTGTAGCCTATATGTTTAAGCTCGCTTTTTTCTATCTCTTCAGATAGTATTTTTGGTGTTTTTTGATTTATTTGACTTGGCTCTTCTTCAAGCATTTTGATGATTTTATGTTTTATTTTTATTAAAAGGTCAGCTATTGCTTCTTTTGGATTATTGGTATATGCTTTGATTTTATCATCCGGAATATATTTGAGTTTATCTCTTAGCCATATTTTTATTGAGCCAGATGTTATCTCTTCAATAACGGCTTCAGTCTCAATCTCTTCGCTAAAACTCTTCGCAATAGCATTATTAAGCTCATCAATTGCAAGCATTAGCGAGGCAATATTTTTAAAAGTTTGATGAGAGCTTGCCTCTTGGTTATATTCTATTGTAAGTGAATAATTTTTCTTTAGTTCCTCTTTTTTGTTCATAATTTTTCCTATATTTAAGACTATTTAAATATAAAAGTCGTTTCACAACCAAATTTCCATTTGCCGTTATCGTAGTAGTAGGTTGTCCACGTTTCTTTGCCAGTGAATGTGTCTTCACATCCTTTTTTACCTAATACTTCGTTATAATCTTCAAAGTTTGGGTCAATAACCATCTCATCACCAATCGTAAAATATTTTTCACCTTCGTTCATTGTTATTTCAACTGTATGTTTATCTATTTTTTTATAATTGTATTCTTTGTCTAATAGCAAACAAGGATTTTCTTGCCATATACTTGCCATATAATAGTTTTTATACGATAATATTTTGGGTTTTTGTAGTTAGGCTCTACGCAAAAATGACCAAAAATTATCAGCTTATCTTTGTTCTTTTGATAGGGTATTACATTGCTCTTAACCTCTTTTGTGTATTCTCCAATCTGATACCAAGCCTGCCCAGCCATAGATATTGTTGCAGCAACCGCTAATGATAGTATCTTTTTCATTCCCAGTTCCTCTTTTTTAAAGTTTCATTTATTTCATATTTTAGCAATTTATATCCCAAGTATGGAATAATTCCAAGCCAAAATATCCAAAAGATTGTATCAATGATACTCATAACCGCTCCTTTTGATATTTAATAGTGAGTTTTTAAAGAACTTTACTTACCAAAAGGGTAACATTTGTAATCTTAAAATAATATTAACCTATTGGCTAATTGTAGAAATTTTAAAAAAGTTACAAAAACTATGACAAAATGGCAGAAAATCCTGCCAAAATGGCAGAGTGCGACTATGACAAAATGGCAGAAAACTATGACAAAATGGCAGAAAATCCTGCCAAAATGGCAGACAAAAATAATATATAATATATATATAAATATATAATTTTAAGAAGTTGTAAATTAAAAGAGAATAGGTAACTTTTAAGCATATGAAAGTTATAAGAGGATAGGGGATTGTTAAGGGGAAAGGAGAAAATGAGAGTGAAAAGAGGTAGGAGAGGTAAAAGAGGTATAGAAGAGGAGTAGAAGAGGTGTGAGTGTGAATGTAAATGTAAAACGGGTAGGATGAGTGTAAAAGAGGTAGAAGATGTAAAAGAGATAAAAGAGGTGAAACGTCTATTAAGAGTAGGATGTATCAGAATATGAGCATTTACGGAAAAACCACACCTAAACAGCAAATAGAAGTAAAATATCTCTATAAAGAGAGCAAATATCTATATTGGTATTGAAAATTATGCTTTTCAATACTTTTGTAAGTCTTATAAAGCCCGATATTATGGGAATTGTTGTTGAAGTAATGCGAAAAAGTATTGAAAACTGCATAAAATTCCAGTGATTTTGGTTATCTTGCTGCTTATGGACTGTTCCTACTGCTGAAAAATCGACCCCCCACCCCCTCTCCGATATTGCAAAAAATATATCTTACCCCATCTCCGCCCTCATATAAATTTTTCACCCAAACTTTTTCCTATGCTCATCTTATTTTTATTCCACGCCCATAATCCTATCAAATCTCAACGCTATTGCATTTTTTCACCTATCCTAATAGTTTTTATCGTTTCAAGAAAAAAATCGCTTAAAATTGAAATTTGATACCAATCTGGTTATCTTTTTAAAAAATATATTCAATCAGTCTAATCAAATAGAGAGTTATAAGATTACCCAAAGGGTATCAAAATAAGCAAATATTAAGCGAAAAAGAGCATATATTTAAGCTTTTAACATTTATACTGCTGCTATGGAATGTTTGTATTGTAAGAAAAAAGTTAGCGACCTACCTTATAAGCCTTATAGTGATGGTTATTGCTCTTGGGACTGCAAATATGGTAATAGCCAATTAGAGGTTCTAAAAAAGTATGGCGTAAAAGTTCCTGATAAGTTTGTTGAACCAAAAAACTTGCCTCTAACTGATACGCAAGAGGAGTTTTGTGAAGTCTATATTGAGACAAGAAGCGCATATAAGGCTTTTAAGAGGGCTTTTAAGACAGATAATTTAACTACTGCTGAGATTAAAAAAAAGAGCAGGTTTGTTTTAAAGCTCCCTTTTATCAAGCGAAGAATTAATGAGTTGATTGATGAGTACAAGGATTCTCTTCCTTCAAGCGCATTTAATATCCTTGAACAGTTTGCTTATATAGGTAATGCTAATATCAAAGATTTTTACAACGAAGATGGCTCCTTAAAAGATATGAGAGAGTGGACTGATGAAATGGGAGCTGTATGTAAGAAGATTGTGAAAAAATATAACAAGGATGGTGTGTTAGTTGAAGAGAGTATAGAGTTACACGATAAAATCAAAGCATTAGGTGCTTTAGCAAAAATCGAAAAGATGTATCAAGATACTCTCGAAGTAAATGTGAACCACTCGATAACTGCAACAGTTAAGCAGTTTGGTGAGAATGATATAGTTGCGAAGCTCGTCAATGAGGAATTGAAGCAAATAGAAAATTTTGCTGCTAAAGACGTAATAGATGTGGAGGCTGAAGAATGAGTGCAATGCCAGATAAAGACGCATTAATTCTTGCTGCTGCCTCTAAATCTATTACGTTTTTTGTTAGGCGATTACTTGGAGCTGAGCCTACAAAGCAGCAGGCTGCCGTTTTGCTTGCTATTGATAAAGGGGCTAAAAAGATAGCTATAAAGTCAGGTCACGGAAGTGGAAAGAGCGCACTTCTATCGTGGATAATCCTTTGGGCGCTATTGTTTAAAGAGGATTGTAAAGTTCCTATGACTGCTCCTTCAGCACCTCAGCTTACAGATATTTTGATACCTGAAGTTAGGAAATGGGCTGGAAGGCTTCCAGAGGTCTTGCAAAAAAACATAGAAGTTCTAACAGATAAGGTCAGAAATCTTGAGAATGATAATTTTGCCGTAGCTAGAACAGCAAGAAGAGAAAGTCCAGAAGCATTGCAAGGCTTTCACGGGACGCATATCTTTTTTATACTTGAGGAAGCTTCTGGTATCCCAAGAGAGATTTTTGAAGTAGCTGAAGGCGCTCTTACAAGCGATGAGGCTTTTGCAATTATGGCTGGTAACCCTACCAGAACGGAAGGATATTTTTACGACGCTTTTCATAAAAACGCTTGGCAATGGACGAGATTTACTTTTAATACGGAAAAGAGCGAGAACGTAAGCAGAAAAACTATTGAAGAGTATCGTAGAAAATACGGCGTAGAGAGCGATGTTTACCGAGTTAGGGTGTTGGGCGAGTTTCCAAAAGAGAGCGGTGACGCAGTATTTGCCCTTTATATGCTAGAAGAGGCGATTGAGAGAGATATTTATGATGATAGCGGGGCTGAAATCTGGGGGCTTGATATTGGTGGCAACAATACCGATAGCGACGCAACCGTATTGGTAAAGCGCAAAGGCGCATACTTTTATGAAGCCCAAAAATGGCACGGAATGGACTTGGAAGATATAGCCAACAGGCTCTATGCAGAGTTTATCTCTTCTCATAGAAAACCTGCTGCAATATTTGCTGATGAGACTGGTCAAGGTAAGAGTTTTCCTTCAATGGCGCAAAAGAGAGGATTACCAGTCTATGGCGTCAATTTTGGGCGAATTAAGGACGATATGTATTGGGATAACAGGACGAAACTCTATTATAAACTCAAAGAAATGCTCCCGCAGGCAAAACTTTTCAAGAAAGATTACCATCTCGTAGATGAAATGCTTGGCGACTTAATGGCGCAGCAGTTTGAGATAGTGGATGGCTCTAAACTCAGACTTTTAAACAAGAAAAAATATATTATCCCGAAACTTGGGCGTTCTCCAGACTTGGGAGACGCTATGGCTTTAAGTTGTCAAGGCGAGTTCTATATCTTTGAAAACAGCGAAGTTGAAGATGATTATTACGATGACGACGAACCTATTAGAGGTAATGCTGGGGGGATATATTGATTAGTTCAAGAGCAGCAAGTTTATCGTTAATCAGAGAACTGATGTTCAAAAACCCGTTAAATTTTATCAGGTATATGCGTGACGAGAGAAGCAATATAGAAGTATTAATAAGCAGACATAACGCCATAAGATATTTAGCTAATGAGCTTTACAAGTGCGGGTATTCAATAAACGAGATAGCAAAAGCTCTTAATATAAGCGATAAAAAGGCGAAAAATATTATAGGAAGAAGAGTTTATAGAAGATTTTTGAACCTGCTTAATTTTTTAGACCCAATAACAGCTTTCAATATAAGCGAAGAGATAAGCTTAAAACTTGAAGTAAGTCCATATAAAATAAAAACGATTATCGCAATAGAGCTGATAAAAGCAGGGTGGGGCAAACAAAAAATAGCTTTAGCTCTAGATATTAGCGACAGAACCGTTGATAGGATAAAACAACGTTTAAAGGATGGATACTATGAATAAGAGACAAGAGTTAATTGTAAAAATGCTCGAAGAGGCAAGAAAAGGCTTTGATTTATATAAAGAGCCTTTTGAGTTTCTGGAAAAAGGTTATATGAATATTTTAGACCCCCAGAAGGAAGAGGAGCTTAAGAAAAGAAAAAAATCAATAATCCTTCCAAAGATTATCAGGGCAAAAGTAAGAAGAGTTGTAATCTCAGTTATGAAAACATATTTTGATAATGATGAATTTGCAAAATTAGTTCCAATATTTGAAGATTTTGAAGATACACAAAAACTGCAAAAAGTCCTTGACCACTGGCTAAATAGGAGAATGAACCTGTATAGCAGGATAAAGCCTTCAATTTATGACGCTTGCATTTACGGCACTTGCTGCATAAAGGTATATTGGAACAATACCTTAAAAGTGCAAAGGATAAAAATAAAGGACGTTTATATCGACCCTAATGCAGAAAGTATATTTGATATTCAATATGTGGTAAACAGAATATATACGACAATAGGAAAGCTAAAAAAGCAGTTTGGAAACAGGAAATTTTTTAAAGACTATGCGGGCGAATATGAAGGCGACAATAAGATTTCAAACGAATATATCGGAGACGCAACAAGAATTTTAGTTTACGATGTTTACAGGATAAAAGACGGGCAATGGACGGTTTCTACATTGCTGCCAGATTACAAATTTTTAAGAACCGATGAGCCTCTAAAAGATGGGCTTCCTTTTGTTTTTGGGGTGATTGACCCTCAGTTTGTGCCGATAAACAACGAAGGTGTAGTCGAGGCATACGGTGATAGTTTTATAGAGCCTATGATACCTCTTCAAGAAGAATATACGGTTTTAAGAAATCAGCAAATTAACGCAGTAGATAAGCAGCTCAATCAGCAGTTTTTAGCTACAAAGATGAGCGGTTTAAAAGAAGCAGACCTAAATAGCAATAAAAAGAAGATAGAGGTAAGTGACCTTAATGCAGTTAAAGAGATACCAAAGCCAAATATTAACCAGTCAACGTTTGTGACAGAGAGGCTTGATAATGAAATGCAAGAGGTTAGCGGTATCACAAAACTTACTCAAGGATTACCAAACGGAGCTGCTCAAACCGCTACAGGTATGACAATACTTACTCAAGAGAGCAATGAGATAGTAGCGGATATTGTAAGAAGCTTGAATGAGAGCTTGTTTGAGCCTCTTATTAGCAGAATGGTAAGGCTTATTTACAAATATGACGCTAATCCGCTGCTTTACGGAGTGGATAGAACTAAAGATATTAAGTTCAAGGTCTCTATAAACGCTGGGGTCGGAGCTACAAACAAAGAAGTTATGATTAATAATATCACTACAGCCGAGCAAACTGCTATGCAGATGGTAAACATTGCGGCTCAGCTTCAAGATTTTGAGATAGCGAAAAAATATCTTCAGGTATTGGATGAGTTGTTTAAGCAAAAAATGTCAGCAATGGAACTTAAAAACATTATACCAATTTTAGGAGGTGAAAATGGACGAAGAGAACCAAATGCTTCAGATGGAGGAGCTATCCCCCAAGGAGCTACTATCGAGTATCCAGCAGGTGAAACAGAGCATAGCTTGGCAAGTTTACCAGCAGGAATTGAGGGCGAAATTCGACAACCTCTACCTCCAAGCGATGGACAGTTGTAGAGGCGATAGTGAGAGAGTTCACTATCTTGAACAGCAAAAAGGTGTCGCATTTGCGATTGATTTGATGGACGCAATAGAAAAATCACTACAAGAGGAGATAGAAAATGGCAGCGAATAAACAGACAAAAGAGCAAGCGAAGGCACAAGAAAAAGTGCAAGAGATGGTTGAGCAGACAAAAAACGAGGTACAAGAAGCACTTGAGGAGACCAAAACTGCTAACGAAGAAGAAGATAAAAAAGGGGTTGAAGGTTTAACCTTCCTTGAAATGTATGAAAAAGCCCAAAGAGGCGCAAAGTTTAGGAGAAAATCTTGGAAAAAAGATGTAAACGGATGTGTATTTATTAGAAGAGGAGAGAGCAAACTGGTTTTAGGCGATGAGAAATGGGCAAGTTATTATCAACCGTCCCAAGAGGACGCAATTGCGAAAGACTGGATTGAAATTTAACGAAAGGAGAGAATATGCCAATGCCAAATATAGACCCAGCGCTTTATCAGGAATTACAAAATCAAGGTGAGGTTAATCCTCAAGCTGGAGTTATGCCTCAAGGCGATGTTAATCCTCAAACTGGCGTTATGCAGCAAAACGAGATTAATCCTCAAGATGGCGTTATGCCTCAAGGAATGCCTCAAGAACCTCAAGGCGACCCGATAGAAGAGGCTAAAAAAGCTCTTGGGCTTGAAGAGCAGCAAAAAGCTTTAGAGGAAATGCAAAGAAAACTAATGGAAATGGAAGCTGAGAAAGCAAAAGCGCAGCTTCAGGCTAAATATCCAAATGTTCCATACAATATAGTAGAAGAAGAGATTAAAAAAGTTGAAGAGGTAAATCCAGAACTTGCAGCATTGATGAAAGTAAAACCAGAGGCTATGGAGATAGCTTTTAAAGCAGCGCTTGCAAGCATTAAACCACAAGAAGAGTCAGATAATATAACTGAAGGCGAAGGCGGTGGCGGAAACGATGACAGTATAGAAGAGGCTATTAAAAAAGGCGAAGCTGATGAGCTGACTTTGGGAGAGTATATCATCAAGGCGAGGTTGTAAAACCTCGTCTATTTGTCAGCTAATTGTAGAGTTGGGTAGCATTTTTTGATTGCATTTTTTATGTAATTGATATTATTGTTGTGATTTTTTATCATTTCCAATAGTTCGATGAAGCAGCACATCAGAGTTAACGGATTTGTTGTCCACGGATCGGCACTTGAATAAGACTTCGCATTCTTTATAAGCAGTCTACATCTATTGAGAGCGATTTTCATCTCTTTTTCGTCAAAAATATTGTAGAAATTGATACCTTTTAATTTTCCTTCCTGCAAAGATTTTTTCCTGTTTTCCTCGCTAAGAGAAAAAAGTGAATTTGAGGCTTTTAGAAGTCCGTAAAATAGGGAGTTTTATTTTTAAAAGTGGGTGTCTGAGAAGTTGAGTGATATCGTATCAAACTTAGGAT
>JALWIX010000039.1 GCA_027082175.1 Campylobacterales bacterium | reverse complement strand
GAACAGGCGCTTTTCCTGTCGCAATAGCGGTTTGGGACGGTGAGAAACTAAACAGAGACGGATTAAAACATCTATCAGGATGGATAGCCGTAAAACTACCAGATCAAAGCGGCGGTAAAGACCTAATCGCTGCTGTAAATGAGAAAGTTAAAGGTGATATCAAGAACGGCAAAGAGCTTGCAATGACAAACTGCGCAAGCTGTCATAGATGGAAAGGCGCCGAGTCGGCTGCTATGTATATGGCGCCGGATTTGAGCAATATCGGAGGGCAAGCTACTGCGGGATATATAAGAGAGTCAATTGTTGATCCAAACGCAGTAGTTGTGCCTGGATATAACAGAAACGCTCATCCAAATTTTGCTTGGTATATGGTTGACGAAAAAGGCAATAGAACTTCTACGATGCCTCCATTTGATTGGATGGATAAGAAGTCTCTTGATGATTTAGTAGCTTATATGCAGACATTAAAAGCGGAGGTAGAAAAATGAAAAGATTAGTAATCGCTACCTTGCTTGGACTCTCTTTAGCTGCAGGCGCCGTCGCTAGCGGCGGAGGTAAAGGAGAGTTTGAGAAAAAAGGTTTTTTGACAACAAAATGGTGTGCGGAGAATGATCTATTCGCAGATTGTAGATTAGAAACTTATCATTGCGGCGAAGAGGGTTGCTTTAAAGAGTGGGTGCCTGGTGAGCCCACTAAAACTGAAATGGTTCTTTTTGTTCATGATGAGGGTAAGATATACTATATTGATCCTGAAGGCGTTCATGTAAGCGAACTTTTGGAAAAAGCTGCCAACAGAAACGAGGTGACCATTATAGGTGAGCTTGCAAGCGATGGAAAAACTATAAAAGCTCACGATTTCAAAGCTCCTCCGCCTCCAAAAAAATCTTTCTTCAAGGGATGTTTATAATCTAAAACCGCAATATGCGGTTTTAGATTGGTATATTAGTTATCTATTATTATATAATTTCAACAATAAACAGTTTTATCAAATACACTACCAATATACAAATATTAACAAGGATCAATTTTGGATAATAAAACAAAAGCTTTTGTATACGCTTTCTTGTCAAGATGTTATCAAAAAGAGTTAGATAAAAAAGCTATAGAAGACCTAAAGTCAAATGAAGAACTATTAGATTTGATTGGACCAGATACTAAAAAATGGTTTTTATCTAACGATATAGAAAAAATCGAAGAAGAGCTAAATGTAGATTACAGTTCGGCTTTTTTGATTAATTCTCAGCCAGTTGAGACTCTTGTGGAAGATAGCAAAGGAGAGATTTTAGTCGGCCTTCAAAATCCTGTTATGCAGTTTTATTTTAATCATGGATATGAGATAAATATGAATCAAACTGATATTTTGGCGCCAGATCATCTCTCAATTGAACTTAGTTTTATGCAAAATTTAATATATAGAAATGAAAAAAAGTCGGCATTTGAGTTTTTGAAAGAGCATATGCTAAAATGGGTTCCACCTTATCTAATAGGTATCAAATCTTTAGTTGAAACCCCATTTTACAAAGATTTGGCTGATTTAACGATAGAGTTTTTACTTAGCGATTATGAAGAATTAAAAAATAGTTTGTAATTGGTTATTGGTATATTGGTATATTAAGAATAGAAATAAAAAAATATTTATTTTATCTATATACTAATATACTAATAACTAAATTTTTTGGAGCGATAATGAATATTTACAGGCAGCATACTGATTTATTTGAGTTTGATCTGCTTAAATGTCTAAGAACAGACTATTATCACAACACATGTAGTAAATGTATAGATATCTGTCCGGAAAACGCCTTTATTTTTGATAGAGGAAAGTTAAGGCTTGATGAAAATAGATGCAAAAACTGTGCTGTCTGTGTAGGCGTTTGTCCAAGTGAGGCTCTAAGTGTAAACTTTTTTAATCCAAATGGATTTATTCTCTCTTTGAAAGAAGAAAAAGTAACGCTTTCTTGTAAAAAAAATACTCCATGTCTTAGCGTGTTCAGTTCTCAAAACTTTATCTCTTTAGCTTTAAGAAAAGACTTTGTTAGCTGTAATCTATCTCATTGTGAAGAGTGTGAATTAAACAAAGATAATAAAACTTTTGAATCGATTGCCCAGAGAATCGAAGAAGCAAACAGATTTTTAGCTGAGATTGGCACTTTAAAAGAGATAAAAGTAGAAGCTGAAGAGATAAAGAGCGAAAGAAGAGCTCTGTTTAAAAAACTTTTTAACTCCGCAAAAGAGTTGGCTGGTGAAGGTATCGATGTAAAAGAGCTTGCAAATGTAAGAAATAGAATCCCAATCAAAAATATAATATTAAAAAACTCTATCAAAAAAGAGATTCAAAATTTTAAAAATACACAAATTTCAACAGATTATTCATTCTTGTCAAATAAAGAGATTAGTTATGACTTATGTAATAATTGCGGGGATTGCGTAAAGTTTTGTCCTACGGACGCTCTTTTTTATTCAAAAGACTCAACATCCATCTGGTATCAAAACGGAAAGTGTATAGCTTGCGGTATATGCAACGATATTTGCGAGCCAAAAGCGATAACAAACAAGGATGATTTAGATTTAATTGAATTTGCGTTTGATAGAGGAAAAGAGCTTATTTCGCACACTTTGGAGATTTGCAACGAATGCAAAACTCCTTTTCCTTATAAAGGGGGAGAGTTGATTTGTGAAAGATGCAAAAGCTTTGTAAACGATTTTGGCGATATTTTCAAAATAGCCGCGGACATTGAATGAACTTGGGCTAGATTTCAACGATTCTTATCATATTTGTGGTACCCTCTTTTCCAACAATACTTCCCATAGTTATAATAACTTTATCCCCCTCTTTTAATATCTTTTCTCTTAATGCTATCTCTTTAAACTTTTCTATCAATTTTTCCGGATTTTTTATTTTAGGGATTTCAAAAATCTCTTCCACTCCCCAGACAAGTTTTAGTTTTCTTGATGTTTCTCGAGAATGGGTGAGGGCTATAATAGGCGCTTTTGGTCTATATTTGGATATACTTTTTACTGTTGTACCGCTACTAGTAAATGAAACTATCGCTTTTGGCTCCAGCCCTTTACAAAGATCTGCCACACTTGCAGCGATCGCATCGCTATCTTTAATCTCATACTTTTTATAGTATGGATATATATTTTGAGTTTCTATTATCACATTTTTTAATGTTTCAATCGCTTTTAGCGGATATTTACCAACAGTTGTCTCATCACTTAGCATTACGGCATCACTTCCATCCATTACTGCGTTTGCAACATCACTTACCTCGGCTCTAGTTGGATAGGGAGAGTTAACCATCGATAGTAGCATCTGAGTTGCTGTTATGACCGGTTTTTTAAGTCTGTTTGCTTCTTTAATGATTCTCTTTTGAATAACCGGAACCTTTTCGATACCTACCTCTATGCCAAGATCGCCTCTAGCCACCATAACTCCGTCGCTAACTTCCAAAATCTCTTCTAAGTTCTCTACAGCTTTTTTGGTCTCTATCTTTGCTATTACCCAAGGATTTGCGCCGCTTTTATTTAAAATCTTTTTTGCTTTTAAGATATCATTTTTAGAGTTGACAAAAGATATGGCCACAATATCTACGCCGTTTTTAGCTCCAAAAGCAAGGTCTAGTTCATCTTTTGGTGTAATAGCCGATATTTTAAGATTGGATTGAGGAAAGTTGACACCTTTTCTACTAGAGAGTATGCCGCTGTTTTTAACTTCTAGTAAGAGGTAGTCTCTTTCTTTATCTATCACTTTGGTTCTTATGCTACCATCTGCGAAAAATACAAACTCATCTTTTTTTACGTAATCTATAATTTCAGGATAACTTATACTTAGTTCGTATTTTGATTTTGGGTCTTTTTTGACTAGTTTTATCTTGTCGCCGCTTTTTAACTCTAAAATCCCGTCAACTTCTCCTATCCTTATTTTGGGACCGCTGATATCTTGCAATATAGCCGTTTTTTTATGTAGTTTTTTTGAGATTTCTCTAATATTTTTGATAGAGTTTTTATGGGTTTTATGATCGGCGTGGGAGAAATTTAGCCTAAAAACATCTACCCCTGTTTTTATCATATCTTCAATTTTATCAGATGTATTTGGTCCAAGCGTAGCTACTATTTTTACTTTTTTCATCTCTTCTCCTCCTAATAATCAATAGGGATTTTCTTTTTTGAAACTCATATATAAAGACATTATATCAATTTTTAAAAAGTTGTATTAAAGAAGGTAAATTTTTTGAAAATTAGAATAGATTAAAAGAGATTTAACATCTAACTTATAATAATTTTATCTGCTATTTCGAAAAAAATCACAAATGCTTATATCCAAAACTTTCGATAGTTTAAAAAATGATTTATGATATAATAAAACATATTTGTAATTTGGGATTAAAAATGCAAAAAAAGGATATTTTAGATTATTTAAAAAGTTATAAAAAACAGCTATTAAAAAAGTATAATATCAAAAGAATAATTCTTTTTGGCTCATTTGCTAAAGATACTCAAAATGACAAAAGTGATATTGATATAGCGGTTGAGATAGAAAATCCAAGTTTTTTGTTATTATTTGAGATAAAAGATGAGTTGGAAAAAAATTTGAAAGAAAAGTAGATATTGTTAGGTTAAGAGAGAAGATGAACAGATATTTAAAAAATCGTATTCAAAAAGAGGGTATAATTGTCTAAAAATGGTTAAGTTTTAGAAATCATTGAACAGATTTTAACCGCTATATATTGGGTAGAGAGAAAATATGGTTTTGCAAAATGTGAAGACGACTTTATAGATACTGAAGAGGGTCAAGAAAAACTTGATAGTATATGTATTAAGCTTATAGCTATTGGCGAGAGTTTAAAAAATATTGATAAAATAACAAATAACGAGTTATTAAAACAATACCCTCAAATAGAATGGAAAAAGATAAAAGGGATTAGAGATTTTATCTCTCATCACTATTTCGATATAGATGGAGGAGTGATTTTTGATATTTGTCAAAACCACATAAAACCATTAAAAATTACATTAGAATCGATTAAAAAAGATTTAACATCTAACTCATAATTATTTCATCCACTCCTTCGAAAAAATCGCAAATGCTAATATCCAATTTTTTATTTTGATATAATAATTATAGTCTGACAAAAAGGAATCGTTTTGATAGTAGTTGAAATTGATAAATTTAAAAAAGATTTATTAAATATTTTGAAAAAAGTTGAAAAAGGTGAAGAGATAATTATCGAATTTGATAAAACAAAATTTGAAAAATTGTTCTATTAAACAGCTAGAACTTGGTATTTTAAAAAAATATAAAAGAGTTTATAAAACTTTTAAATGATACTTTTGAAATAGTTGGTGCAGACAATGAAATAATACAAAAAGCATTATCGTTGGAAAATGAGGATTTTGAAGATAGTGTTCAATATATTGTTGCTAAAAATTTAAACTGTGATGTTATCAT
>JALWIX010000038.1:13102-58832 GCA_027082175.1 Campylobacterales bacterium | reverse complement strand
AAAAAGAGGGTCTCCATCTTCTCTTCTATTAAAAAGTAAATCTTCGCAAACTCTACGATCCTCTTTGCTTATCTTATGATAGGGTATAAGATTTTTAACATTTACGATAGCCATAGTAAGTCCGGCCTCTACGCAGTGATGCAAAAATACGCTGTTTAGATACTCTCTTGAATGTTTTTCAAGACCAAAGGAGATATTTGAAACTCCTAAAACAGCCCCTACTTCGGGATGTATGCGTTTAAGCTCCTTTATGGCCTCAATAGTTTCTATGGCGGCTGTATGATACTCTTCATCACCGCTTCCAACTGTAAAGGTAAGAAGATCAAATACCAAATCTTCAGGATTAAGGCCGTGTAGATTTACGGCTCTATCATACATTCTCTCGGCAACTTTTACCTTTTTTTCTTTAGTTTTTGCCATCCCCTCTTCATCTATAGCCAACAAAACTAAAGCCGCTCCATATCTTTTTGCCAATTTACATATTGCGTCAAACTTCTCTATCCCGTCTTCTAAGTTAGCTGAGTTTATAATAGGGCGTCCGCCTATATGTTTTAAAGCAACTTCTAAAGCCCGAACTTGCGTAGAGTCAGGCATCAAAGGTAGAGGTATCTTTTCGTTGTAAAGTTTTATCACCTCTTTCATATCTTTAGTTTCGTCGCGACCTGCAAAACCTACTGAAACATCAAGCCCATGCGCTCCGCTTCTTACTTGCTGCTGAGCTACGCTTAAAGTACCTTCATAATCGCTATTTAAAAGAAGTTCTCTAAAAGCTTTGCTTCCTGTTGCGTTTGCTCTCTCTCCCATTAAAAATGGAGGAGGATTTTGTTTTAACGCACGTCTCTCAAATAGACTTGCGATACTTCGTTCGCACTCTCCTTCCGGAGGTATCGGTTTTTTTCCTCTTACCGCATCGGCTAAAGCTTTTATATGTTGCGGAGTAGTTCCGCAACATCCTCCTAAAAATGTTACTCCCGGATATTTCGTAAATTTCCCTTCAAGTTCTGTAAACTCTTTAGGCCCCATAGGATAGTAGGTGTATCCGCCTCTGTTTTGCGGAAGACCAGCATTTGCGTGAACGCTTATAGGTTTATTCCAAACCCCGCTTAAAATTTTTAGATGTTTTTCCACCTCGTCTGGACCTGTGCCACAGTTAAAGCCCAAGGAGAGAATATCAAAAGGCTCTAAAATCACCGCTAACGTCTCGGCATCAGTTCCTATAAGCATAGTTCCGTTTAACTCTATAGTAGCGCTAACCATTATAGGGATTTCGCTAGCCACATCTTCGCACGCGTGGATTGCCGCTTTTATCTGAAGAGGGTCTTGACAAGTTTCAAGCAAAAAGATGTCAGCACCTCCATCTTTTGCTCCTTTAATAGTCTCTACATATCCGCTATACATCTCATCATAATCGATATGGTTAAGACTTGGCAGTTTAGTCCCCGGACCTATAGAAGCCGCGCAAAATCTTGGTTTTTCAGGAGTGCTAAACTCTTCGCAGGCCTCTTTAACTATTTTACATCCAAGATAGCTAAGCTCATAAGCCATATCCGATATGCCATACTCGTCTAAAACCCAAGGCATAGCGCCGAAGGTATTGGTTTTTATGATATCCGCATCCGCTTTTAAATACGCTTTGTGAATGGAGCGTATAACATCTGGAGCGGTTTTATTTAGAAGTTCGTTACACCCCTCTTTTCCATCCCAGGCGCTAGGCGGAATCTCTTTGGATTTTGCTTGGAGCTGCGTTCCCATAGCTCCGTCAATAACTAAGATTTTATCTTTTATAAGCTTTTTAATATAACTTTTTTTCATATATCCTCTTAATTTTTAAGAAAATTTATCTATAATTATACATTAGAAAATATCATAAAAAGGGAAAATATGGGATATAAGAAAAAGATTAAAAACTTACTTACAGGGCAGGTTATAGAAAAACCGGAACCAATCGATGAGGAGGTTCTATTTGACGGCGGCGTAATGATAACCGAAACCGATACGGCCGGAATCATTACCTACGCCAATAGAAAATTTAGAGAAATGACAGGATATACGAAAGAGGAGCTTATAGGCTCGCCACACAATATCAACCGTCACCCAGATATGCCAAGCGCCGCGTTTGAAACTATGTGGGAAACTATAAAAAGCGGCGAATATTGGGAAGGATACGTAAAAAATATGAGAAAAGACGGTCGATATTATTGGGTTATTGTTTGGATAAAACCTAAATTTGACGATAACGGCAATATTGTAGGTTATATAGCCGGAAGAAAAGTTCCCGATCGAAATATGATAAAAAGAGTAGAAGAGAAATACAAAAAGATGAAAGAGCAAGAGAGTTAAAGCTACTTATATCAAAAAATAGAGTTATAAATGTAAAATTCTGAAAAATTACAAAATTTCGCGAAGGCAAGCTCAAATTATGTAAATGTCGCTTATGAGCATTTAAAAAGCGCTAAATAACGAACTTTGTTAGCCTGTTAGCGAAAACGAAATTTTCTAATTAAAATTTACGATATTTCGTTTTTTTTTGTAATTTTTCAGAAGTCTCAATTATGCCTTGCGGCTATTTATAGAGTTAAACTTCGCCAAAAAAAGATTACGTAGACAACATCTTTTAAAATGCTAAAACAAAACACAACTATAAAAACTATATCGTAAAATCGGAGTAAAACTATTGCGAAGTCTGAGTTAACTGTTTTTTTACTAGATAGTCCGTTACAGCTAAAGCCGCTTTATAATACTCTTGACACTTTTTTTGCTCTTTGCTTTTAGCTTTTTTAAATCTAAAAGCTCCATCTTTTGAGATAATAATACCTTTATCGTTAAAACCGCAATGAAGAATCTCTTTATCTAACAGATTGGTACCTACGGCTATATACTTTGCGTTTGAGAGCGTGAGATTGTAAAGAGTGGGCATTATATCTTTATGAGAGCCTGGAACTTGCGCATCTATATCTTTTGGTTTAAAACTTTTAGGAATATATATATAAAAAGGTATCTTCTTAGACTCTTCCACATAATTGTCATAATGCATAACACCTTCAATAGTATTGTTATCTGCGGTTATAACTACAAGCGTATTTTCGCCCAAAGGAGAAGATTTAACCATATCCAAAAATCTTCCCGCCATATCCAACGCATACTGATAATCGTAAAGCCTTTTTTTTATAAGTTCCAAATCTCCTCTTAGATGTTTTTTCAACTCCTCGCTGAAAATCAACTTTTTTGATTTATAATTTTTAGGTATGGCGTATGGAGGATGGTTATTTGTAGTTAAAGCAAATATAAATTGCGGTTTTTTTGCATTTTGTAATTTTTTCAAAATATAGTCGTAAAGATATTGATCATACACTCCCCAATCGTGCGTGGAACTTCTATTATCTAAAGAGAGCTCATACAATATGTTAGCTTTACCTTCTACATTATCAAAACCCTGTTTAGAAAAGAAATTTCCGACGTTTCTCCAAGAAAGTTCTCCACCATAAATAAATGAGGTTTCATAACCATTTTTTTGATACACTTTTGCAGCCGCCTGCTTAAAGGAGATATTTTGATAGATACTTTGAGCGTACGGTACGCTCCTTGGCCTAGCAACTAGGTTTAAAAGCATAGGCTCTAACGAAACTATCGTACCGTTTGAAGTAGATATAAAGTTCTTAAACAAGATATCATTTTCAAAATGTTTTTTAAGTCTCCTCATAATATCAAAATTATAGCTTTGATATTTAAGTATCGGCATTCCAAAACTCTCTACCATTATAACTACAACATTCAACCGATTTTTTTCCAATTTTTCATTATAACGAGTGTTATAGGTTATATTGTTTATGAGATCTGTTTTGTCAAAACTCTTTTTATTGGAGACTATTTTAAAAGCTTCTTCAATTTTAGAAGAAAATCCCATCTCTTTTATATAGTCTACCTCTCCTTTTTTACTTTTTTTATACTGTTTTATAGCCTCCACAAACAGATAAACGCCGTTTTTTGAGATTTTATTTAAAAAATTGTCGTGCGCTACGTCTTTTGTCCAGTGATAAATAGGAAATAGTCCAAAAGTTCCTCTAATAGCCAAAAAGGTTAAAAGTATTAATATAAAAAATATGGATATCTGTTTTAAAATCCCATAATCTTTAACTTCTACGTCTCTTATCTCCAACGTAAACTTTTTAACTAACTTATATATGATAAAAATATATACCAATGCGGCCGTAAAAATTAAAAAGAGATTATAATTTTTCTTTGCTATCTCCCATAAGGCCTTAGTGTCGTCGTCAAAGATTCCAAAAATCATTATGTTTATTCTATCTCCAAAATAGGAGAAAAAACCTATATCGGAAGCCAAAATCAATGATATAAAAAGATAAAAAGTAAAGAAATATAAAAAAAGCGCTCTTTTTACAAATGTAAAAGATATAAATCTATTTAAGATATAAGCAAAAATCAAAAAAAGAAGAGGTAAAGAAAAAACATATCCCAAAATTGATAGATCGAGTCTCAAACCTAACAAGAAGGTATTGATATAGTCGATAAAATCAGCTCTTATTTCAGATGAGGCAAATTTGAAAAAAGCTAGCCTAAATAATGACATAACAGATAAAAAGACAAATTGCAATACGATTAGATTTTTAAGTAGAGCCAAATAGTAAGAAAATTTACTTTGCAAAAGATTCCTTGAAGCAAATTTAGCGAGACAACAGGCTGCATATACCAGCTGCCATCACTTTTTTGAAACTGCTTGTATTAAATAATCATGGTGCGGCAGAGAGGACTTGAACCTCCACGGGATTGCTCCCACAAGGCCCTCAACCTTGCGCGTCTACCAGTTCCGCCACTGCCGCAAATGCTGGTTTAAATAGTTTTGAATTTTACAAAAACGAAAACCGAAGGCAAAGCCTTCGATTTTGAAAAATTAACCTAAGAACGGATTTGCGTAAAGAGCGATAAGCGCAATAACAAGAGTATAGATAACCTGAGCTTCGATCATCGCCAAAGCGATAAACATCGTAGTCATTAGCTTTCCGCCAAGACCAGGATTTCTAGCGGTTCCAGCAATAGTAGCCGCCGCTGTTTGACCCATACCTATACCGCCACCTGCTGCGGCGATACCAAGACCGATACCAGCTGCAACAACAGAGTATGCTTGAATCATGCTCTCACCATCTCCAGCAAAAGCAAAACCTACAAACGCTACCAAAAGAAAAAACAGCTTCTTCATAAAAACCTCCTAAAAATTTGAGAAAAATCGTATATGCAAAGTCCGTTCGGCTTGCGTATCCCTACTTATCACTTTGCAAGTGTGATTTTATAAAAAATATTGTTAAAAACAGATAAATTGGATATTGGAATTTTGGTATAGTGGTTAAGTAGTTGGGTGGTGTTGCATTGGGAATTGAGCAAGGGATAAGTGGCAAGGGATAATAACCTTTTACACTTACACTATCCACTTACTCTTCTCATACTATACATTCAGCTACAACTATTTAAAAACCTGCCTCAAAGCAAGCTCTATCTTGTGTCCTTTTTGAGATAAAACTTCTACCTCAACTTCATCGCCGATATTAACCACATCTTCAACTCTATTAACTCTACCGGAAGACAATTTTGAAATATGAAGCAATCCGTCTATATCTCCTGGAAGTTCAACAAATGCGCCAAAATTTGTGATTCTTTTTATCTTACCTTTTAAAATCTCTCCCTCTTTAAATTGAGGTATTTCAGGCTCCTCTTTTTGCGTAATCGTTTTTATGTGTTCGCATGCCGCAACCACTTTAGGTTTGCTTTTTCCGGTTACTTTTACTTTTCCCTTATCTCTTTCTATATCTATGCTTACCTCAAACTTTTCGATAATCTCTTTTATAGTTTTTCCAGCTTGACCTATAATCTGGGCTATTTTACTTGGATGTACGGTAATAGTTTCGGTCGTTGGCAAATTTTCTTCGTTTATCTCTATCTTGTTAGCGGCATCTTCCATAATATCCAATATATGTAACCTAGCCTCTTTTGCTTGCAAAAGCGCCTCTTTTAAAATCGAAGCTTCAATACCACCTAGCTTTATATCCATCTGCAAAGCGGTAATGCCGTCTTTTGTTCCCGCCACTTTAAAATCCATATCTCCGTCATGATCTTCTAAACCCATTATATCCGTAAGAATCGCATACTCATCTCCCTCTATAACAAGCCCCATAGCTACGCCAGCTACAAGATCGGTAATCTCTATATTAGCAGCCTTCAGAGCCAAAGCTCCGCCGCAAACGGTGGCCATAGAAGAAGAGCCGTTTGACTCCAAAATCTCCGAAACAAGTCTAATCGTTTTATCTTCCGGCATATCTACTACCGGTTCTAAAGCTCTTTTTGCCAAATTCCCGTGACCAAGCTCTCTTCTTCCCGGAGCTCCGATAGGCCTTGCCTCTCCAACACTGAAAGGAGGAAAGTTATAATGCACCATAAAATGCTCATATTCAGGCCCTTTGCTAGTTAAAAGCTCATACATCTGAGCAGCTGTTTTTTCACCTATCGTACAAACTACTAAAGCTTGAGTCTGACCTCTAGTAAAAAGACAGGAGCCGTGAGCAGAAGGCAAAATATTTGTCTCGATAGTTATCTCTCTTACATCTTTTAGTCCTCTTCCGTCTGCTCTTCTTCTCTCTTTTAAAATCATATCTCTAACTATCTTTCTTTTATATTTATCCACGACTTTTAATATAGTCTCCTCATCCCACTCCTGCTCTTTTGCTATCTCGTCTTGGGTTATCTTTTTTACGATATCCGTCAGCGCTTCGGCTCTTTCGCTTTTTGCCATAGAGTTTATAGCTTTATATATATCATCTTTATATATCTCATCTATATACGTCCATATATTTTCGTCTATCTTTTCAGGTTTTATATCAACTTCAATCTGAGGCTTGGCAACCTCTATAAAATATTTCTCATACTCTTGACAGGCGATATTTATAGCTTCTTTGCCCTGTAAAATTATTTGAGCCAACTCCTCTTCTTGATATGCGTTTGGATTTTTTACCAAAATCACCTCTTGAGCAAGCGTTGGATCAAGCATCGGATCAACCATAGACGAAGGTAGAGTTTCAGGCTCGTAAGTGGCAATCGATCTCATCTCTATCATCAAAAGATCATCTTTCGTACCGGCAAGGTAAAGGTCTAAAGTGCTCTCGTTAAGTTGGCTAAGTTTTGGATTAAAAACTAACTCATCGCCAATTTTAGCCACTCTCAAACCGCTAACCGCGGTTCTTATAGGGATATCGGAAACGTAAAGCGCCGCCGAAGCCGCGTTTAATGCTAGAACTTGAAGGTCAGACTCCTCGTCAACGCTTAAAACCATCACCGTAATCACCACAGGATTTAAAAAACCTTTAGGAAAAAGCGGCCTAAGAGCCCTATCTACGACTCTAGAAGTTAAAGTTTCAAAATCTCCGGGTTTTTGCTCTCTTTTTACGAAACCTCCGGGAATTTTACCAGCTGCGTACGATTTTTCTATATATTGAACGGTAAGAGGTAAAAAATCCTCTTCCACAGGAGTTTTGTCCATTACGACGGTAGCTAGCATAGTAGTTTTGCCGCTTTGAAGCAAAACTGCTCCGTTTGCCTGTTTCGCAACTTTTCCTATATCGTATCTCTCTTTAATATTATTCATATCAAATTCAAATGTACAGTGCATATCTCTCTTCCTTTTTTTAAAATCTAAATCTTTTTGCGTGGTTTTGAGTTGGAAACTGTTTTAAAATCTCCTCTTCGCTAAAACTAAATTTATAATTTTCGGCGTACTCTTTTAATATCTCGTAGGCTCTATTAATCTTCTCCATCTCCTTTACATCGCCTCCTCTATCTGGATGATGTTTTTTAGCAAGATAGTAATATCTGTTTTTTATATCTTTGAGCGAAACTAGAGGAGGGAGTCCCAAAATATCCAAAGCTTTTTGTATATTTTGAACTATTTTGCTATCTTTCAAACACTCTCACTTTATAAAAGTTCCGGCGCCGCTAGCAGCCCCTAAAATCGATTTTAAGTCATTATCGATAAAGTCAAATCCCAAGCCAAATATAAAGTTGGTGGCGTCGCCGTTTAAAAAATTATCTACTCCAACAAAAGTATCTAAATGTTTCAAAAATCTATATCTAGCCAATAGTTTTAAATGTGGATTGGTGCCCCTTGCGTCGTTTACAGCATTGAAATCGAAAGCTTCTAGAGTAATTTTTGCTTTATCCGTAAACATAAAGTAATCGACTCCAACTCCTCCCGTATTTTCAATAATACCCAATCTAAACAGAAAATCGTTATATCTTCTTCCATATTGGGCAGAAACTAGCAGTTTAGAATCTTCATGAGTTTGCGGCTCTATTACGTTGCCGCTGCTATCCAACCTCGAATAATCGTCTGTAGAAACTACATCTAACATATAATACTTATCCGGAGTAGGTATATAGTAAATACTTGCATAATTTTTAGCAAAAGAGTCATTTGCCATATATTCGCTTCTAAAAGCTATCTCAATCTGAGAATTTGCAACTTTTTCTAAATAGTTGTCAACCTTTTTAAATGTGTCTCCTCCGGTACTAAAAAAGTAATCGGCCGAGCTTATAGCTTTGTTTAGGGGCTCTTTATTCTCTTTTATAATCTCTTCCAAATCTTTCTCTAAAGATGAGAATCTATCTAGAATCTCAGGCAGTTTCTCTCTAGCTTTTTCTCCAACTTGCGAAAGGTCGCTAGCAAGTTTGTCGACTTTTTTCATAATATCTGGAAGTTTGCCATTAATAGTATCTGCGGTGTAAGAAAATTTTGAGGACATCTCGCCAAATTTTTTTCCGGCAGACGCGAGCTCTTTCGCCATATTGTTAAGATTTACTATTGAATCGGAAATATTTTGCCTATTTTCTTCAATCAATTTTTTAATAGATTCGGTAATGTCTCTTAAATTTGCCACACTCTTCTTTAGATCGTCTCCTCTTTCGCCTTTCATATCCTCTCTTAACTCTTTAATAAACTCTTTAAACTCTTTCGCTGCATCGTCTATACTTTGCGCGGTCTCGTCGAAAGTAGGTAGAATTCGCTGTTTTTCTATATAACCGTTAGCTTGCAAATACTCTTTTGTTTTTCCTGGAATAATACTAAGATATTTAGTTCCGAGCATACTCTCTTGCATTATTTGCACTATAGAGCCTTTAGGTATCTTTACCCCTTTAAAAATAAATAACTTTGCTTTTACTCTATCTCCTTCCAATACAATATCTTCCACATAGCCTACCTGTACTCCTTTTATTTTTACTTTTACGTTTCTCTCTAATCCGCTAACATCTTCTAAATAGGCATATATCTCATATCCGTCTTTCCCAAAATTTGCAAACCTATTAACTTGAGTGCTCAACAAAAAAAGAAAAACCAATCCCAACGTAACAAATATACCGACTTTTGCCTCGGTTTTCATATACTATCCTTAGTTTGTAATCTCATTTCTTTCTCTAAAAGTATATTCTACTCCTCCTAAAGGAACCAACTCTACTTTAAACAATATAGCTCTATTTTTGATAGAGGAACTCCCCACAGAAGTTAAAATCGGGCGAATATCTTCTCTATAGCTTATCTTATAATTCCAACATTTCTTTTTATAAGTCCAACCAAACTCCCAATTTTTCATATAACTATTAACAAAATCGTAATCAATTTTACCAAATAGTTTATATTTTTTAGATAAATTTCGCTGAAGTCTAACCGTAATAAAGCTTGAATCTTGCTTTCCCTCAAATCCATTTTTATAAAAGTGCGAAACAATAGCGCTTTGCATAGCGTCTTTATAGTTTAAACTTGTAGTTACAGAATTGACGCCGCTATATTGGTGAGAATAAAAGATATCGCTAACAATGCTAATTTTGCCATTTATCTTAAAACCTATCTCATTTTCCAAATCTCCATATTTATACTCTCTATCGTAAAAAACCGGCTGGATAACTCTATGATACAAAAACTCATTACCGTTTCTATCGTAAAAATACTCTTTTAGGCTAACTTCTAACCGTTTTGTTTCACTATTGATAGTTATAAAATCCTCTTTTTGACCCTCGTCTTTTTCGTAACTAGGAACAACCAATGAAGCGTTTAGATGTATGGTATGCAGAAAATTTTCGTAACCTTTTATTAGATCCGAGTATAAAGAAAATTTGTGATAATTTCTAACTATATAGGCATTCTCTATCCAGTATGGAGTATTGGAGTAATCTATATAGGTCATATATATGTTTTCAGTGGCCGAAAAGCCCAAAAAGTCATCAAAAAAACTAAAATAGACCCCAATAGGAATATTTAGCTCATGCTGCTGAGCGTTAACTCCTATATCTCTATAATAGTTATTATATTTATAATCTATGGAGTATAAAAGGTTATTTAAAAAAAATGACTTTAGATAACTATGATATTGTAACTTTGGCAATATCTGCAAAGTGTCTTCGTTAGTCACTTTGGTAGTGTCTATAAAATATTTAGAGTAAAATCCCAAATAGTGATTATACATATTATAGTAGTAGTTTAATCGAGAGGTAATTAGACTCTTATAACTTTTTTCTATATTTCTATGTTGAAGATTCAAATAATCAATATCGTTTAAATACTTAATATCGATATAAAGACCGTCTCTTTTATCAACCGTTGTATTTTTAGTAAATAACACACTTCTAGTGTAATATAACTCAAATCCGTTGTGAGTGCTGTTTTTTAGATTTTCTTGTTCTACGTAACTACTCTTCTCTTTAAAAAATCCGGTTTTAAAATATCCGTTTGAATATGGCGTATCCACAAATCTAAAAGTTGCGTAAAGCCCTTTTCCTCTATTTGTTCTTATTTGAGGAGAGAGTTCTAAGTCCCATTGCGGATCGATTGCTATATAGATAGGCTGAATATAAACAAATCCCTCTTTATTAGATAGAGCAAATTTAGGCATTAATAGTCCGCTCTTTCTCTCTTTTGAAGTGGAAAATCCAAAATATGGCAGATAAAATAGGGGAATGTCTCCCGCGTATAGCCTTACATTATATAGGTTTATCCATCTTTTTTTCTCGTTATAATTTCCTAAACTAAACTCCAACTTCCAATCAGGATCGGTAGGATCGCAACTTGAGACTAAAGAGTCATCAAAACGAAACAAACCCTCTTTCCCATTTGCTTCGCAAGAACTTATCCACAATCCATCTTTTTGTTCTATTAGGAAAAATGGTTTAGAATATATCTTTTTGTTAATCATATCAAAAATCGCATATTCGCTTAAAATCGTATAAGAAGAGTCTTTGAGTATACTTATCTTTCCAAAAAGCTCTATAGTTGAACTGTTTTTATCGTATAAAGCTTTATCCGCCTCTATATAATAACCGTCGTAAACTAAAACCACATCCTCTTTGGCAACAACAATCTCACCTTTCGTTTCAACCTTTTTTGCAAACAGCTCTAGCGGCAACTCTTTAGAGTATGCAAAAATACAAAAGAGAAAAAAAAAGAGAACTTTATGCATTTACCACCACTGTTTTCGCCGTTTTATCGTGAAACGCCTGTCTATTTTTGTCAAAAAACGCAAGAAGAAAGCCTAGATAAAAAGCCATTTCGCTTATGATTCTAAAAATCGCTCTATTAAAGGCTTGAGAAAATGTTACGGCGGCAAACTTTTCGGCGGCAACAACTTCTATTTTCATTGCCAATTTTCCAAGCGTAGCTCTAAACTTCCAAACAAAATATGTATGATAAATGATCTTTATGGTAATCAAGTAGAACAAAAATTGATTCATTACGGAAGAGATTTCCAAAAACGTAGCATTGGACGGTAGCATATCCCAAATAACGGCTAAAAAAATAGTTGAGACTATAATATCGTCTATCAAAAAGGCAAAAGCCCTTTTTTGCAAAGGAGCCAACTGCCTCTCTTGAGTACCAAACTCCATATCTAATCTCTTAGCGCCTGATATGCGATGTCGCTTCTATACTTTTTACCGGCAAAATGCACTTGTCCCGTAAGGAGATAAGCGTAATCCCTTGCCTCTTTTAAAGTATCGCCTATCCCAACGCAAACTAACACTCTACCGCCGGTAGCATAAAGTTTTCCTTCGATCAAACTTACGCCCGCAAACGAAATATGAGCATGTTGGGCTAAATCTTTATGAACTATCTCATCTATAATTATCTCTGCCGGCTTACTTTTGCCGTATGGATAGTTTTCGCTAGCAAGCACTACTCCTACGGCGTATTTGTTATAAAACTCTATATTTAGACTATCCAAATCTTTAGTAGCCGCCTTATAAAAAAGCTCGCTAGCAGGCGTTTTTAAAAGCGGCATTAACACTTCGCACTCAGGGTCTCCAAATCTTACGTTATACTCTAAAACATAAGGCTCATTTTCTACAATCATAAGCCCAGCGAAAAGTACTCCCTCAAAAGGAGTTCCTTCATTTCTCATTCCCTCTATAGTCGGCGCGATAATTCTCTCTTCAATCTTTTTATAAAGCTCTTCATCTATCAATGGTGTAGGCGCATAAGCTCCCATACCGCCGGTATTTGGGCCTTTATCGTTATCTAAAAGTCTTTTATGATCTTGAGCGGCTGGCAAAATTACGTATTTTTCTCCATCGCTTATAGCGAATACAGAAAGCTCATATCCGTCTAAAAACTCCTCTATAACTACCCTTTTACCGGCCTCTCCAAAAGCTTTGCCGCTTAACATTTCGCCCGAGGCTTTTTTAGCTTCTTCTTTGCTTTGAGCTATAATCACGCCTTTTCCAGCGCAAAGACCGTCTGCTTTTACCACTATTGGTTCGGAAAGAGACTCTATAAATTTATAAGCCTCTTCAAGACTATCTGTTTCCAAAAATTTAGCGGTAGGGATATTATGTCTTTTTAAAAAATTCTTCATATATATTTTTGAGCCTTCCAAAAGAGCGGCTTTTTGACTTGGCCCAAATATGGTAAGACCTTTATCTTTAAAAATATCGACTATCCCTTCAACCAAAGGAGCTTCCGGGCCGACTATAGTCAAATCTATATCTCTCTCTTTAGCAAAATCCGCAAGCTCTTCCCAACTTCTAGTCTCTACATTTTTACCAAGATTCAACGTCGCACCGTTGCCTGGAGCAAAATAGAGTTCATTTACACTCTCATCTTTCTTTAAAGCCAGCCCTATTGAATACTCTCTAGCGCCGCTTCCAACAACAAGTATGTTCATTGATTTCCTTTGAAGATATGTATTAAGAGTTATAAGCTAAAAAAGTTTATAAATTTTGCAAATAGCGCATAACTCTTATCACAAATAAAAAAACCCGAGCGGGCGTTCACGCTATGCAATGGTCCCAAATGACCAAAAATGAGGGAATGAGAACTGCTTTAGGCGGCAACTTCTCGCCCGGCGTCCCGGGCTCAAGCGAAGCCACCGACACACCACAGTCCTACATTTCCCTCCATAGTGCTATTGTCGGACCCCCATATCGCGGGTAGCGCACCGCTCAGGTTTAAATATATTATAAAATAAATTTGCTTAAAAGTATATATTTGGATTAGATACTTTTTAAGACTCTATTTTATAATAAACTAAAATTTATATTCCAACGTATCTTTGATAAAATCAACCGTTGCTCGTAAACTTTGACTTGGAGAGATTATATAATCTATATTTGAAGGAATATAAGTAGCGGTCTTCTTACCTATTGCAACGGCTTTATAACTTTCATCCCAATCAAAACATTTAAAAAAACACTCTATTGTCGAAGGAGAAGAGAAGATAATAAACGAGTTTTTTGAAGGTTTTTTTAACTTTTTACACTCCTCGCATATTGTCTCATAAACTATCGACTCCGTTACGTCAAAGCCTCTGTCTACCAATATCGAGGTAAGATTTGATAAAACCCTTTTCGCTCTCAAATATAAAAATTTCGATTTTTTATCAAAATTTTTAGATATCTCTTTTGCAAATTCGTCACCGTAAAACTTTTTTGCGGTAAAAGCCACTTTGCCGCCGCACTTTTCTACCATTTTGGCAGTTGCTTCTCCAATGACCAACGAGGGTATCTCTCTCCAATCTCTTGAGATATTTTGAGCTGCCAAAACACCGTTTTTTGAAGTAAATATCAGATAGTCATATCTTTTAAAATCTAAATCTTTTTTGAAAAAAATCTGCTTAATTACCGGAAGTTTATTTGCGCCTTGAATATCTTTATTTGAAAGTATATATATTTCGCTCACTTTTAAAACCTTATATAAAACGGCCAATATAGCCATTAAAAAATGGCTGCAGAGCCGTTTCACTCCCACTCTATAGTGGCCGGAGGCTTGGAGCTTATATCATAAACAACCCTGTTTATTCCATCAACTTCGTTAATAATCCTGTTGCTGATATTTTCAAGAAGATCATGAGGCAGATGAGCAAACGTGGCCGTCATTCCGTCTGTGCTCTCTACGCATCTAACCGCGACGGTATTTTCATAAGTTCTTTTGTCGCCCATAACTCCAACGCTTTGAACGTTCAACAAAACCGCAAACGCCTGCCAAAGTTTCTCATAATATCCTGCGGCTTTTATCTCGTCAAGAAGTATGGTATCGGCTTTTCTTAAAAGCTCCAAACTCTCTTTGTTAACTTCTCCCATTATCCTAATAGCAAGTCCTGGTCCCGGAAAAGGGTGTCTTATAACCATCTCTTTAGGAAGTCCAAGCTCAAGTCCTAGTTTTCTTACCTCATCTTTAAAAAGCTCTCTTAAAGGCTCTATTAGCTCAAACTTCATCCAATCGGGCAATCCTCCTACATTATGATGAGATTTTATAGTTTCGCTAGGCCCTTTTACCGAAACTGACTCAATAACATCGGGATAAAGCGTTCCTTGAGCTAAATATTTCACATCGGTATGTTTTTTTGCCTCCTCTTCAAACACCTCAATAAAAGTGTGGCCAATTATCTTTCTTTTCTGCTCCGGGTCAGTCACTCCTTTTAAAGCGTTCAAAAACTTTTCTTTAGCGTCGACAACTATCAAAGGGACTTTTAGCATATTTTTAAATACATGCTCCACTTTTTCTCTCTCGCCTGCTCTTAACAAACCGTTGTCTACAAATACGGGTATAAGCTGATCGCCGATAGCCTCATATAAAAGCGCCGTAACTACGGAACTATCCACCCCGCCGCTTAGAGCGCACAAAACTTTGTCTTTCCCAACTATTTTTCTTATCTTTTCAATCTGCTCTTTAGCAAAGTGACCCATATCCCACTTCTCTTCAACGCCGCATATCTCTCTTGCAAAATTTCTTAAAATCTTGCTCCCCTCTTCCGAATGGGAAACTTCTGGATGAAACTGAAGAGCGTAAATTTTCTTCTCTTCGTTTGCTATCGCTGCAAATGAAGAGTTGTTAGTATGAGCGATTCTTACAAATCCGTATGGTAGTCTTTCAACTTTGTCGGCATGACTCATCCATACAATCTGACCATCTTTGGTATCTTTAAAGAGCGGGGAGAAAGAGCTGTGAACTTTATCGAAAATAAGTCTTGCTTTTCCGTATTCATGATGATTCGCTCTTACGACATCTCCGTTAAAATCGACTGTTATTAGCTGCATTCCGTAACATATTCCCAAGATAGGAACTCCTAGCTCATAAATCTCTTTATCGACTCTTGGAGCCTCTTTATCATATACGCTAGCCGGTCCGCCGCTAAAAATAATTCCTTTTGGATTTTTTGCCTTAATCTCTTCAATACCTGTAAAATATGGGTAAATTTCGCAATAAACTCTCTCTTCTCTTAATCTTCTAGCAATCAGCTGCGTATATTGACTACCAAAATCCAAAATAACTATAGGAACGTTTTTCATCTATATCCTTTTCCAAATATAATTCGATTAAAATTTATTAATACAAACCGAAAATTTCAAACTGAATATACCAAACAATCAAAGATACTATATATCCAAGCATTACAGTCCAAGCGTATCTCATATGGGCGCCAAAAGTATAGATTCCTCTAAGTCTACCCATAACCCCGACGCCAGCGGCGCTACCAAAACTGATCAAACTTCCGCCGATACCCGCAGTTAACGTAACAAGAAGCCACTGATCTATTCCCATATCCGGGTTGGCTTTTAAAATAGCGCTCATAACAGGAACGTTATCCACTATCGCAGATATAATACCCACTCCAATATTTCCCGCTGTAGGACCAATAATATCATAAAGTTTTACTATATACTCTAGATATCCTAAAAAGTGAAGCGCACCAACTGCGGACAAAATACCGAAGAAAAAGAGCAGTGTGTCATTTTCGATATGTTTCATGTTTACAAATACGTCAAACTTATCATTGGAGTTTTTTCTTTTGTGAAGATATGAATACATTTTAAGCAGTGCCAAACCGAACATCATACCCCACATTGCGGGAAAATGGAAAAACTGATGTCCCATAACCGCAAAAAAGATGGTAAATACTCCTAACCATATAACCACTTTTGCACCCGGCTTTAACTCCATCTTAGGCAAACTCGCGTCAAAATACGGCTCTCCTTCCGGAACCACTCTAGATAAGAGCCAAGCGGTTAGAAACCAGCCAACTATAGAAGGCGGAAAGAGAAAAAGAAAATCAACAAACTCACCTTTTCCAGCGGTCCAAGCCATCAAAGTTGTGATATCGCCAAAAGGACTCCAAGCGCCTCCCGCATTAGCCGCTACAACTATATTGATAGCTCCTGGAACCAAAAACTGATTGTTGGTCTTATCTATAGTAAACAATACTGTAGAAAGTATCAAAGCGGTTGTTAAGTTATCGGCTACCGGAGATATAAAAAACGCCAAAAGTCCGGTTATCCAAAAAAGTTTTTTGTAACTATACCCTCTTGAAGTCAATTTATATTTTAAAACATCAAACACACGCCTTTCTATAAGCGTTTCTATATATGTCATAGCGACAAAGAGGAAAAAGAAAATCTCCGCAATCTCCAAAATTAACTTTTCCATCTCATCATGTAAAGGTTCGGGATCCATCCCGTTTATGGCAAAATATATCCCGATTATCATAAACATCAAGGTACCAATAAGAAGGGCGGGTTTGGCCTTATTCATATGAAATTTTTCTTCAGCGGCTATAAAGTAGTAACCTGTTATAAAAATAATAAGACAAAGATAACCTACCCAAGTATGGGTTAACTCTAATCCATGCATTTTGACTCCTAATACTTTAATATTTTATTTAATATTTAAATTAAACCAATCATAAACTTAATCTTCAATATAGTGAGCTCCCACAGACTCTCTTCTTTCAATCGCGCTCTCAACAATCTTTTTAGCCGTTAAAACTCTAAGCTTTAAAAATCTTCCTATATCTTTTTTACCAATATCATCTAAAATCTGAGCGGCCTTTAGAAGTTTATCTCTTTTTCTTATGATTCCGACACTATTCCACATAGTCTCTCTAAGTAGATTTTTCATCTTTTTATCAATATTTTTAACTAATGGAGTTTGATCTATTTTAAACTCTTTTGTTTTTATATCTTTTTCATTAAAAATACTATCTTCAACGGCTCTTTTTGAAAAAACAAGTCCTTCAAGCAAAGAGTTGCTAGCAAGTCTATTTGCTCCATGAACGCCCGTACAGGCAACCTCGCCAATTGCATAAAGATTTTGAAAACCTAAAACTTTAGAATAATAATCTGTCTTAATACCGCCCATCATAAAATGAAAAGCCGGAGAAATAGGTACTCTTTGCTTTGGAACTCTAAATCCTAGTTCTTGAAAATTTTTATAGATTGTTGGAAATCTATATTTAAAAAACTCTTCATCAAAGTTTTCAAAAGATAGATAAACTTGATGGCCCATCTGAGTATATCTGTAAATAGCCCTACTTACTATATCTCTTGGAGCAAGCTCTCCTCTGTCGTCAAAATCGAAAAGAAACCTTTTGCCATTCTCATCAACTACGGTTGCGCCTTCTCCTCGTAACGCTTCGGTTAAAAGAAGTTTTCTAGCCTTTTTATTTTTAATAAAAACTGTGGGGTGAAACTGCGTAAACTCCATATCTTTAAGTTCAATCTCTTTTTCAACGGCAATACCGTGAATGTCGGCGCTTATTGTTTTCGCGTTTGTATGATACTCATACAAAGAACCTATTCCGCCGCTGGCTAAAAAAATATTCTTAGCATAAACATTTTGCAATACTCCTTTATATCTTATGGTTACTCCGTAGCAGACTCCATCGTCACACAAAAGGTCCGTAACTATAGCGCCTTCTAAAACTTTATGTTTTATGTTTCGCATCAAAAATATATGCAATTTTCTTCCCGTGGCGTCTCCTCCGGCATGCAAAATCCTAGCCGTGGAGTGCGCGGCTTCTCTTGTAAAGAGAAGATTTCCTTTATCATCGCGATCAAATTCAAAACCTCTCTGTATAAGATCGCTTATAACTCCTAAACTGTTTCTACTAAGAATCTCAACGGCCTCAATGTCGCAAAGTCCGGCGCCTGCTTTTAAAGTATCTTCAATATGAGCGGGGATGTCGGACTCATCCTTTGCGGTTGTTATGCCGCCTTGAGCATAAAAAGTGTTACACTCCCATAAGGGCTCTTTCGAAATAATTAAGACACTTTTGTTTTCAGGTATGTTTAAAGCTGCGTAAAGCCCGGCTATACCGGCTCCAACGATTATATAATCATATCTCATTTTTTAACTTCTTTTGTATTTTTTTGAGGATAGTAAGGGTCCGCCTTATAACCGCAACCCGCAATAAAAAAAACTAAAAGTGTTATAATAGCAATATGAAAAGCGTAAAAACTGTTTTGTCTCATATCTTTCCTAAAAATAGCAAATTTGGCGAACATAGCTGTTTTAACAAACTTATATCGCTCTTACCGAAAAGATTTAAAGATCATACTCTTTTTTGTTACAAAAAAAATGAAACCCTCTTTTTCGTTTTTGACCATCCCGGTATCAAAATGGAGTTCAATTATAATCTAAATCTTATAAATGAACTATTAAATATAATGAAAAAAAACTCAAATGAGTGCAAAAATCTTGAAATAAAAAGTATCAAATCATTTGTAAAAAACGATAAAACAAAAAGATATTTATACAAGAAAAGAGAGTTTAATAGTTACAAAGAAAACTCCAAAGGAGATTTTGAAAATTTTGCCAAAAATCAAGAGATTAAAGAGATTTTAGAAAAAATAAGAGAAAAGATAAAAAGTTTAAGGGACGAAGATTGAAAAACTTAGCTTTAAATAGCGACTTATCGCAAAAAATCAAAAATCTTCCAAATAGGCCGGGAGTCTATCAATATTTCGATGAAAAAGGAAATATTTTATATATAGGCAAAGCAAAAAGCTTAAAAAATAGAGTAAAAAGCTATTTTAGACTCTCTTCCACGCTATCTCCCGCCCCCAATCTTAGTCCAAGAATATATAAAATGATAAGCGAAGTAAAAAATCTGGAATATATTGTAGTTGAAAATGAAAACGACGCACTTATTTTGGAAAATTCTCTTATTAAACAGTTAAAACCCAAATACAATATTTTACTAAGAGACGATAAAACTTATCCTTATATATACATAGATTTAGCCCAGGATTTTCCAAGATTTGAGATCACAAGAAAAGTCGTAAAAGGAGAAAAAATAAAATATTACGGGCCTTTTTCTACAGCCGCAAAAGATATATTGGACTCAATCTACGAAATTTTTCCCCTAGTCCAAAAAAGCGGCTCTCTTAAGGGAAAAAAAGCGTGTCTTTTTTATCAATTAAAAAAATGTCTGGCTCCTTGCGAAGGAAAAATAGATAAAGATGAGTATGCTCTTATAGTACAAGAGGCGATAAAACTCATAATAGACAAAAAAGCGTTGATAAAAAGATTAGAGAACAAAATGCTAAAACTTTCCCAAAATCTTAGATTCGAAGAGGCCGCACAGATAAGAGATAGGATCGAAAGAATTAAAAAGAGCGAAATATACAGCAATATAGATATCGCAAAACTAGAAGATTTAGATATCATAGCAATCGAAACTCAAGGAAATCTAGCCGCTATAGTCAGACTTTTTATGAGGGAAGGCAAAGTTATCTCAAGCTCCTCTTCTATAGTGAAGTTTGATATAGAAAAAGGATTTGATATAGACGAAGCTTATAAAAGAGCTATATTAGACTTTTATCAAGCAGAATCGCCGTTTGTTTCTAAAAAGATATTGGTAGGTAAAGATTTTAGTCAAAAAGATGAGGTAGAACGGCTTTTAAAAGATAGATTTGACAAAAGCATCTCCATTATATATCCAAAAAGAGGAGAAAAACAAAAATTAATAAATCTTGCGATATTAAACGCGAAAGAGATTATAAAAAAAGAGGAAAAAGAGGATAAAGATTCAGTTTTGGAAGATATCAAAAAACTTTTCAAACTCCAAAACACTCCTTACAGAATCGAAGTTTTTGATAATTCTCATTTAAAAGGAAGGGCTAATGTTGGAGCAATGATCGTCTTTGAAAACGGAATATTTAAAAAAAACGATTATAGACACTACAATCTAACATCCAAAGATGAGTATTCCCAGATGAAAGAACTGCTTCAAAGAAGATGCGATAGTTTTGAAAAAAACCCTCCTCCTGATCTTTGGATAATAGACGGCGGAGAAACCTTAAGAAAACTCGCCCAAGAAACTGCTAAAAGCGCTGGAGTCAATTTGGACATTATCGCCATCTCTAAAGAAAAAGTAGATTTTAAAGCATATAGAGCTAAAGGGAAAGCAAAAGATATAATTTATACTCAAAACGATATTTTTAAACTGCAACCCTCCGATAAAAGATTGCAATTTGTACAGAGACTAAGAGATGAGGCTCATAGGTTTGCCGTAACATTTCACAAAAAACAGAAAATAAAAGAGGACAAAAAAATATCGCTTTTAAAAATCAAAGGTATAGGAGAAGCTAAAATAAAAAGACTGTTGAACTATTTTGGAAGCTTTGAAAATATCAATAACGCATCGATTGAAGAGCTCTCGACAATTTTAAATAAAAAAGACGCTTTAAACATAAAAAATCATTTTTCTAAAGATTAAGTTAATAAAAATATGTTATAGTTATTTCACACTTTTTTTACTTTTATTCGACTATCTCTTTCTTAAATAAAGGGAGAACTTGTGAAAAAACCCGAATGTATAGATGAAGAGTTTCTGTTCACAGAGGGCGTAATAGTCAGCGAAACAGACCTTAAAGGCATAATAACTTATGCAAATAGAAAATTTTGTCAAATCGCAGGCTATGATAAGGAAGAGCTTTTAGGCAAGCCCCACAACATCATAAGACACCCCGATATGCCAAAAGCTGCTTTTAAAGATATGTGGGATACAATCCAAAAAGATAAAGAGTGGGTTGGTCTAGTTAAAAATCTTAGAAAAGACGGAAGATATTACTGGGTAAAAACTTATATAAAACCTGTTTATAAAAACGGTAAAAAAACAGGTTATATAGCCGCAAGAAAACCGGCGAGTAGAGAAGATATAAAGGAAGCCGAAGAGCTCTATAAAGAGATGAGAGAAAAGGAACAAAATTGATTCTTTACGGCTCACATAAACAGATGTTGGCTATAAGTCAAGAACTGCTAGAATTTTTGGGTTTTGAGTCAATAGAGGAGTTAAGGGAAAAAACTGATGATATCGCCGACTTTTTTGTAAATAAACCAGGATATATATATAATTTTAAAAATTTCTCCTGGATTGATTACATAATCTTTAATCAACTAAAAAAACCTAAAGTCATTCTTGATTTAGACGATAACGAAATAGAAGCAGAGTTACAAATCACTACTCTTCCTTCAGTTAAAGAAGATTCCAACTATTATTTAGTCAATTTATCGCCAACATCTTCTCTCTCAAACGACGCTCCAACGGAAAGATTCTTAGAGATAGAAAATATTCCAAATATTTTGGATGAAAATGAAAAAAAGCAGCAGATTGAAAAAGAGAGTTTTTTAGAAGATTTATCCGAACAAAAAACATCGCATCTAAACATTTTTGAAAATACGGAACAGTTTGAGGATATCGATAAGACAAAATCGCCGGAAGAAGATAAATTTCATCAAGAAGATAGCGCTGACAAAAAAACTTTAAATATAAATTTTGACGATATCGACATAGGATATAAAGAACCTTTATTGGAAATAGAGAAAAATCAAAACAGCGCCTCTTTAGCGGATAACTCAAACGAATTCCTAGATATATCCCTAGATGCAGATATAACTTTAGACATAGAAGAAGAAAAAAGCAATAGCATAGCAACTGTCGAACAATTAAAAAAAGAAGATTCGCAGGTTTACGATCTTGAAAAAGCCGCAAAAGAATTGGGTCTTGACGAATCACTAATAAAAGAGCTTTTAGAAGAGTTTATTTCCCAGGCCTTAGAACTAAAACCTCAAATAGAAGAGGCCCTAAAAAGCGAAGACGCCGAAAAAGTCCATACTTTGATTCATAAAATCAAAGGAGCGGCCGCCAACCTTAGAATAGAAAAAGCAAATGATATATTGGCGAGTACAACTGGCGAAAACGACTTGAAAAAACTTGAGGAGATTACCGAAAAATTTTACGACTTCATAGAAGTGTTCAAACAATATATAAATAAAAAAGACGATTTAGATTTAACTTTAAATCAGGATGAAAGCAATATTGAAAAGAATAATTTAAAAACAGAAGAAGAATCGTTTAAAAATATTGACGAACCAAACACATATATAGATATTGATACCGAAATATCCGTAACGCAACACGAAACTAAAAAAGAGACCGATAGAGATAAAGAGATATTGTTTGCGCCTTATGATCCAACAACCGCTTCAAAAGAGTTAGGCTTATCCGAATCTATTATAATTGAATTTTTAAAAGAGTATATTAAGCAAAACAAAGAGTACAAAAAGGAGCTTTTAAAATCTTTGGATAATAAAAATCTAGATGAGATAAAAAAAATATGCCATAAACTAAAAGGAAGCGCGTCAAATCTAAGAATTGACAATGTCGTAAAATATTTAGATCAAATCTTAAATGAATTAGACTCTCAAAATCTAGAAAAAATAAAAGAATCTATTCAACAATGTTTTGAGTATCTTGAATATTTAGAAAAAAAATTCGACTCATTTGACGACAAATTAGTTCATCTGGACAACACAAAAGATACTCAAGAAAAAATTGACGATATTTCAAAAGAGCAGATTACAAAAGCGGCGGCGGAAATAGGACTAGAAATCGAGATTTATGATGAATTTTTAAAAGAGTTTTTACAAACCATTCAAACTTTGCTAGAAAAAAACGATAAAGAAGAGTTTAAAAAAGAGGCTAAAAAACTAAAAAGTATAGCGGAAAATTTAAGAATGGAAGAAATTGCGAAGATTTTAAACAAAGTAGAAAAAAGGGATGAAAATTTTGAAAACGAGATAGAAAAACTTAAAAATTTAGTTAATAATCTTAAATACAATACCTAAAAGGTCGATAAAATGAAGTTTTTTATAATTTTAATTTTACCTTTTTTTGCATACGCTTCCTTTTTTAGGGAGGGAATTGTGCATTATAAACAGAAAAATTTTGAAGCCGCACTACAAGCGTTTCAAAAAGCGGCTTCACAAGAAAACTCTAAAAACGCCTACTATTTTTTAGGCCTTTTTTATTTAAAAGGATTGGGTGCGCAACAAGATTTGGATAAAGCGGAAAAATATTTGCAAATAGCTTCTTCGTTCGGCAACGAAAGAGCAAACTGCCTATTGGCGGAAGTGATTATTTTAAAATATAAAGATTTTGACAAAGCAAAAAAGATTTTGATTAACGGTAAAAAAAGCGGCGCTTACGAGTGTCAACAGATCGCAAAAAAATATAAAATAAAACTGTAAAGGAAAGATATGGGTATCAAAGGAAGATTAAGATTAATTAGTTTAATCCCTATTATTTTACTATTTTTTATCTCAAGTTATCTTTTATATAACTCCTATATTGTCTATAATCAGACGGAAGAGATCAAAAAAAGATTGGAGTTAAATACCTATATTAGCGACGTTATTACTCAAGTGGCAAAAGAGAGGGGTATGACTTCAATATATTTGGGAAGCAAAGGAAAACTCATAAAAGAGTCCTTGCAACAACAAAGAGAAATAGTAAACAAATCGATAAATCGTTTAAACAAATATCTAAAATCCCATCCAAAATTTCAAAAAGAATCAAAGACATATATCTCATCTTTAAAACTGCTCCCGGAAATGAGAAAAAAGATAGACTCATTAAATATAGACTTTAAAAAAGCATTTTTCGATTTTTATACGTATACCATTAATGCCCCGCTAATTAATGAGATAAAAAAGATAGAGTATTTCGCTATAAGCCCGGAAATATCCTCTTTAGCGACAACATATATACAGTTTGTCAACTCAAAAGAGTTTTCCGGTATCGAAAGAGGATTTATCTCTTATGTATTGGCTAGATATACCCCTATGAGCGACGAAGAGATGAAAATATGGAACCAACTCATAGGAAAAGCCGATAGTTTTGCAAACTTTTCATTAATAGTTAACAGCACAAAAGAAAAAATTGAAAAAGTGCTAAAAAAAGAAGATGCAAAAGAGATTTTAGATGATGTGTCGCAAACAAGAGTTGATATACAAAGAGCCGTAAATGATGGTATCTATCCCGTAGATCCAACTTTATGGTTTAACTTGCAAACAGAGAAGATAGATATTATCTTAAAAGGCGAAAAGATACTTAAAGACGATCTTCACCTAAATGTGGACAATATAGCTAAAACACAGCTTTACACTCTTATAGTCTCGGCGTTAGTCTGGTTCTTTTCTATACTTGTGTCAATTATAGGTTTCTTTTTGGCAAGAGGAATCTACAAAAATATTAATCGTTTAGAGTCTGTTCTAAAAAAAGTCGCCGAATCTGAAACTATTGTTCAAGAAAAAGGGGAAATAGAATCTAAACTGGATTTAAATACTACCGAAGGGATAAATACCGCCTATGAGATACTAGAAACCGCTTTGAAAAAGGCTGAGAATGCAAAACAGTATGCCGAAGAGGCAAGTAAAGCTAAAAGTATGTTTTTGGCCAATATGTCACATGAAATCAGGACCCCACTAAACGGGATCGTAGGTTTTACGGAACTACTTAAAAACACAGATTTAAATGAGGAACAAAAAGAGTTTGTAAATATAATCGAAAAAAGTTCCGAAAATCTTCTTGAAATCATTAACGCTATATTAGACCTATCTAAAATCGAAAGCAACAAAATCGAAATTGAAAATATAGTTTTCGATCCTATAAACGAATTTGAAAACGCAATCGAAGTTTATGCTCCTAAAGCGGCGGAAAAAGATATTAATCTAGCACTTTTTATAGACCCTAACCTAGAAAAGCCCCTTAAAGGAGACCCAACAAAAATCAAAGAGGTATTGATAAACCTTGTAAGCAACGCCATAAAATTTACCGATGTGGGAGGATCGGTTTCAGTTGAAATTAAGAAATTAGGCAATATAGAGGGCAAGGCTAAAGTCTATTTTGAAGTAAGAGACACCGGTATAGGTATTCCCGCTGAGAAAAAAGCGCAAATTTTTGAAGCTTTCTCGCAAGCTGACATAAGCGTAACGAGAAAGTATGGCGGCACAGGTTTAGGACTTACTATCTCAAGCGAATTTGTCAGGCTAATGGGCGGTCAACTCAACTTAGAAAGCGAAGTAGGAAAAGGCTCTAAATTTTTCTTTGTGTTGGAGCTTGAAGAAATTCCGACATTAACAGAATCTCTAAAAGATAAGTACTCCGGCATAAAAGTGGCGTACTACATAAATGAAAGCGAGCCAAAAGATCATAATCAATATATTAAAGAGTATCTTGAATTTTTGGGTGTATCCTTCATTCCTCATACAAGCATTACCGATCTTATCGCCGATTATTCAAGCTACGATTTTACTATACTTGACTATGACTATATACAAGAAAACAATCTAAAAAAATTCTTCGCTAGAAATATACCGGTTTCTTTAATCTCTAAAATTTCTCATAATAAAAAAGTTGAAAACTTTTCCGACTCATTAATGAGAATTATATATGAGCCGGTAAACTATACAAAAACAAAACAGCTTATGCAGTATTATATCGGCGAATACAAAAAGCAAAAAGCGAAAGAGACCAAAACGTTAGATATTTCAAAAATCAAGTTTAATGCAAAAGCTCTCGTTGTCGAGGATAACGCTATCAATCAAAAACTCATCAAAAAAACACTTGAAGATTTTGGTTTGGAAGTTGACCTAGCAAACAATGGGCTCGAAGGTTTTGAAAAGAGAAAAAACGGCGACTACGATATAATCTTTATGGATATACAGATGCCTATAATGGACGGTATCGAAGCGACACACGAAATACTCGATTTCGAAGAGGATTACGGGCAACAACATATCCCTATTATAGCTCTTACCGCGCATGCGCTAAAAGGCGATAGAGAAAAATATCTCGGCGAAGGAATGGATGAATATATTACAAAACCGATAATAAGAGACGAGATTGCGGCAATACTTAAAAAATTCTTATCGGATAAAATAGTAACTAAAGAAGAAAAAGAGTATAAAAAGAAAAGAGAACAAAAACCACAAAAAGAGACTTTTATACTTCCTGACGAGTTAGAGGTTGAAAAGAAAGATATTGGCGTTGATTACGATAAGGATATTTTAATCGCTAAAAAGACTTTACTCGAATCAAAACTCTTTAAACAGTTAACAGATTCTTTGGAATACTCTTCTGACATAGCCTCAAGTTTTGATGACTTAATAGATAAAATATCCACAAAAAAATATAAAATAGTATTCATAGATAAGGAGATTGATAATTATGATCTTGAAAAAATAAAAGAGTTGAAAAATAGCGCCAAACAAGAGACTAAATATATTCTTTTTATCGATCCAAACAACGAACCTACAAATGAAGAAATAGATATTTTTGATGAAATCGTTAAAAACGTTATAAATAAAGATCTTTTAAGACTTATTATAGAAAAATTTGTTTCTAAAGGTGTGTAAATATGAAAAAAATAAACGTATTAGTAGTTGACGACGACTTTATAAATCTCAAACTTTTAAAAACTATGCTAATGAAAAATGAGATGGTTGGCGAAATATTTGAAGCTAAAAACGGTATTGAAGCTATAGAGATATTAAAAAAATCGGCTGTAGATTTGATACTTCTTGATATTTTGATGCCTATTATGAACGGAATTGAAGTTTTAAAAATTATAAGAAGTGAAGATAAACTAAAAAATATCCCTGTAGTTGTCTTGAGTACCGATGAAACTAAAAAAATGGAAGCTTTAGAAAACGGAGCAAACGACTTTATCAATAAGCCCATCAGAGAACAGATTTTAAACGAAAGAATAAAGACTTACGCGCTCTTATAAGCAAAAGAGAAATCAAACTCTTTTGCTATTTATCCCATATAATCGCCTCTTTTAAAACCTCTTCAATTCGCGTAACGGGCACTATCTCCAACTCATTTAAAACCTCTTCGGGCATATCATCTAAATCTCTTTCATAATTCTTCTTAGGAATTAAAACTTTTTTAACTTTAGCTTTGTAAGCGGCGATTAACTTCTCTTTTAATCCCCCTATAGGCAACACTTTCCCCGTTAAAGTCAACTCACCCGTCATCGCTACGTCATTTTTTACTTTTTTTTCAGACAAAATCGATGCTATAGCCGTAGCCATCGTAATACCGGCACTAGGTCCATCTTTTGGAGTAGCGCCCACCGGTATATGTAGATGAATATCGTATCTTCTATAAACCTCGTTAGGCTCTATGATTACTCCATCTTCAGACTCTTTTTGAGATTTAGGAATTACTTTTTGATCTATCTTTATATCTCTTTTGTCTATCAACACTTTTACTACGCTATATGCTATTCTAGCGGACTCTTTCATAACTTCGCCCAGACTCCCCGTTAACTGTAGAGCGCCTTTCCCTTTTATTTTAATAGCCTCTATTTTTAAAACATCTCCCCCTACGGCAGTCCATGCCAATCCGTTAACAACTCCGATTTGAGGCTCCTCTTCTGCTAGCTCTATCTCGAAAATAGGTTTTTCCAAATATTTATGAAGATTTTTTAGAGTAACTGAAATTTTATGTATCTGAGAGTTCTCCAAAAGCTCGCGAGCGGCTTTTCTAACTATATCCGCTATTTTTCTTCTAAGATTTCTTACGCCTGCTTCTCTTGTATATTTTTCTATAATCTCTTCCAAAGCTTTAGACGAGATAGATATCTCGCTCCTTTTTAGTCCATGTTTTTTTATCTCTTGAGGTATAAGATATCTTTTTGCTATCTCAAATTTTTCGCTAGGAGTATAACTGCTAAGAAAAATAAACTCCATCCTGTCTCTAAGAGGTGCCGGAATATAACTGATATCGTTTGCCGTCGCTATAAAGATCATATTACTTAAATCTATACTGAAATTTAGGTAATAGTCCCTAAAATGCGTATTTTGCTCCGGATCGAGTATCTCTAACAAGACTGAGGTAGGATCTCCTTTAAAACTTCTACCTACTTTATCTATTTCATCAAGCACCATAACCGGATCCATCTCTTTTGCTTCTATTAGCCCCTGAACTATACGTCCTGGCATCGCTCCTATATACGTTCTTCTATGGCCTCTAAGTTCACTAACATCTTCTAGTCCTCCAAGAGCAATCCTTACAAGCGGTCGTTTTAAAGCGTTGGCAATAGAGTTTGCTAAAGAGGTTTTACCTATGCCAGGAGGCCCCGCAAAACATAAAATCGCCCCTGAACCTTTCTCTTTTTTTATACCTCTTAACTCCATCAACTCTTTAACGGCAAAATATTCTACAATCCTATCTTTTGGCTTTTTCAATCCGTAATGATCTTTATCAAGCTGTCTTTTAACGTCGTCGATATTTAATTTTTTCTTTGAATATTTTCCAAACGGAACCTCAAGCACCCAATCAAGATATGTCTGAATAACACCGGCTTCCGCGCTATCTGGATGCATTCGAGAAAATCTATCTATCTGTTTTTTTATCTCTTTATACGCCTCTTGAGTCAAATGCGGCTTTATTTTTTCAAGTTTTTCTTTATACTCCTCTATCTCCTCTTCTCTTTGCGTATCTACCCCTAACTCTTTTTGTATCTGTTTAAGCTGCTCTTTTAAGAAATACTCTTTGTTTATTTTTTCCAATCTGCTATGAACTTTACTTTTTATCTCCCTTTGAAGCTTGCTTTGTTCAATATCTTCGGTTATAAAATCTATAAGGAGCATTATCCGTTTCTCAACATCAGGCTCAATAAACAGTTCGTATGCATCACTCTTTTTAAGCCTGATTGAACTACTTACCAAATCGGCGATTCGGTTTGGTTCGTGATTTTCTTCAATCGTTTTTACTAAGTCTTGAGGAAAATGCCCGCTTACCGCGGCAAGATTTCTAATCTTTTCTCTTAAAACCTCTAAAAGAGCCTCGACTTTAATTTCGTTATACGGTTTAGACTCTATTAAGTCCGTAAGAGCTCTAAGAGGCTGTTTTGCAACTGGCTCAATAATTTTTCCCCTTGCCAACCCTTGAAAAAGTATCTTTATCCTTCCATCTGGAAGAGTAACTTTTCTCATAATTGAGCCTACGACTCCCGCAGGATATATTGATTCAAAATCCCTTTGTCCCTCTTTTCCTTCTTTAGAAGGGCATATCAAAACCAAAGAGTTATCTTCTAAAGCCTTTTGAGCCGCTAAAATATTCTCTTCATCGCTTAAAAAAACAGGAGAGATCATAAAAGGATATAAAAATAGCTCATCTTCAACTATTATAGGCAAAGTTGTTGGAAAAGCGCTGTAATCGCTTAGTTTCATAAATAATTTCCTCCGTTTTTTGCTTTTTGGATATTAGACATTGGACATTAGATTATAAGAAAAGGAATTAGGTATTTCTTATCATCTTACCACCTTACCACATTATCTCCTTCATTTTCTTTACCATTCTATTAAAAAATCGTACCAGCTTTTAGGCGTTATTATTTCATTATCTTTTAACCACGATTTTTTAAGTTTTTGCTCATAAACCGAGGCCGCCTTAGGTTTGTCTCTTCTTAGATAGAGTTCCATTATGTTTTTGTTTAAAATATACTCGGCCATATATAGTTTAGTCAAAATTGTTTCTATCAGTGGAATAAATTCGGAATTAGGATACTTTTTTTTAAAATAGATTGCGTTTGATATAGTATCTTGCAGCAGTTTTTGATCTCTATTAATATTTTTAAAACCTAAAAAAGATGATTTTATTTTCATATATTCGGCAAACTCTCTCTTTTTAGATGTTCCAAATCTTTTAATATACTCATCCAAATAAAAATTTGCCATCAAATACTCTTCGTTATCCATATGTGCCTGAGCCAAAATAAGCATAGCCTCTTTTATAAACGGTGAGCTTATATGCTCGCTCTGTAAAGATGTAAAATACTCATCAGCCTTATCAAGATTTCCTTGACTTACCGATTTGACGATTTTTTGATACCAATATATAGCCGGTTTGTTGTATTCGGCCATATCATTTTTTGAAGAACAACCGTTTATAAATAAGATCGTAACGACTAAAGCAAAATAACCAAACTTTTTCATCTCTCCTCTTTTTATTGATTTTGGCAAATTATAACAAATATTTTGTATAATAAAGCACAAAAGATATAAAAGGTTTATTAATGAAGAAAGAGATTTCTATCATTGGCACAGGAAAAATGGCGTATGCTTTGATTGACGCTCTAAAAGATGATTTTGATATAGAGGTTGTGGGAAAAAACCAAGAAAAATTGTCACAACTTAAAGATAAAAAAATTACTACAAAAACTTTTAAAGAGTTTGACTCAAAAGAGAAAATCGTTATTTTAGCCGTAAAACCTCACGCACTAAAAGAGATTTCAAAATATTTTAAAAACACCTCATATCTTCTTATCTCCGTTTTGGCGGGAACCACTCTAGAAGAGTTAAAACAAAGTATAAACTCCAAAACCTATATAAGGGCTATGCCTAATCTTGCCGCGATACATAAAAAATCGATGACAACCATAACCGGAGACGAAAACGCCAAACTTCTTAGTTTAAATATTTTTGAAAAAGTAGGCGAAGTGTTGTGGGTTGATAGTGAAAAAGAGCTAGATATTGCTACGGCAATAGCTGGAAGCGGTCCCGCATTTTTAGCTCTTGTAGCTGAAGCTATTATGGATGCGGGAGTAAAAGAGGGTTTAAAAAGAGAATATTCTAAAAAATTAACCCAAGGACTTTTTGAAGGATTTTCACATCTTTTGAAACAAAAACATCCAGCTATTTTAAAAGACGAAGTTATGAGTCCGGCAGGAACAACCGCGGCGGGATATGCCGCTTTGGAAGAAAACGCAACACGAAACGCTTTTATAAAAGCGATAACAGCAGCTTTTGATAAAACACAAAAAAATTGAAAAGATTATATAACCTGGGTTTAAGCTTTATCAAAAGAAAATAGTTCTATACTTAAATATTAGGTAAGTTGTAACAAAAAAAGGTGGGTGGTTGGGTTGCAAACTTCTAATATTTATTATTTTCCCGCACAACCTATACACCTATCTTCACAAAGGTTTTAAAATGAAAAACTTTTTAAAGATATTTTTATTAATACCTATTATATTATCGATACTATATGGCGAAACTCCAGACTATCCAAACTCTTGTCCTTCAAACGAGACGATAGCAATTAATGGTTCGGTAGACGGAAGTATCGATCCAAAAGGAGATGTAGACACTTTTAAAATAGAAATCCCTACAAAAGGAAAAATAAAAATCTATACCGAATATGTTTCAACCGACTTTTTAGATAGTTATGGAGAGCTTCTTGATAGCTCTTGCAACACGATTGCGAATAACGATGACAGAAGCAGGTTCAACTACAATTTCTACATAGAAAAGATTTTAGAGCCTGGAACATACTATATAAAAGTTAAAGGGGTAGATTATTTTTGGTGGGGAGCTACGGGAAATTATAAACTATTTATCGAATTTATCGAAGAGAGTTCAACAGTGTTCATAGAAGGAGAAAGAGATTTCAATATAACAAATCCGGAAAATACTAGAAATATATTAGGCGACTTTTTAATCACCGGCAATACTGTAGAGTGCGTAACAAATGAAACTTGGGATTTTGGAGGAGAGTGCACAAACGATCCAAATAAAAACGATAATAATTACGTTGTCAAATACATAGATATAGATGGCGACAGCAGAACATACAACTCTTCTAGCGCATATTTAAACTTGCCTAACGATTATAGCGATATTTTATGGGCCGGCCTCTTTTGGCAAGGAAATATAAATGGAGTAAATGATATAAATACTTTTAAACAAGGAACCTCATATAAACGTCACCAACGCAGAGCCTATATGACCTCCCCTACAACTTGGGACTACATCTATAACACTTCATCTTATACCGTAGATATTACTAACACAGACGCTAACAAAATATGGTTTAAGATAGAGGGAATGGATGATTATACACAAATTATTGCTTCAAAAGTAGATTATTATAAGTGGTATGGAGATTACGGTGCAGTATATTCCGCATATGCAGATGTAACTGAACTGATAAAAAATTATGCTCAAAATTTTGCTCCCGGACAAAAAATTACCGTTACAGCGGCAAATATAACCACCAACGAAGGAATAGAATACTCTTTAGGCGATTATGGAGCATGGTGTTTGGTAGTTATATATAAAAGTTCATCTACTACTGATTACAAAAGAGTTCTTATATATAACGGATACAAACATCTTTCTACTTCCAATCCCTCTGAAGATATATCGATAGATAATCTCTATCTACCACTTTACGGAGACGTTATTTCTCATTTTGCCTCTTTCGTGGGAGAAGGTGAATATGTTTATACTCCTGACAGTATGAAGCTAAACGATAACGATATGCCGGGAGCCTCAGATCCAAACAATATCTTCGACGCAACCCTAGCCAATATAGAAAGACCTGCTATCGGTGAAAATAAAGTATCAAATACAAACGGTATCGATATAGATATTTACGATGTTACTTCTATAATGACTTCCATTAGAGATGATGATCCTAACACAAATAGCGTTACACTTACGCTAGATACTGAAGAAGATGCATATTTTGCTAGCGTTATAGGTTTTTCGGTAAAACTATATCAACCTAAAATATGTTATGAAGAAAAACTATACTACAACAATCAAGAGATCAATAGTACCACTCAAATTCCTATAGGTAGTAAAATAAACGTTAAATTAACCATTAGAAACGATGATTATGAAGTAGCTAAAGATATAAAAATATATAAATATTTTGATTCCAATAAAATAAAATATGAAAACAATTCGACAGTTGTTAAAGACGTTGACTGGACAACTACATACAACTTTGACGATAATACAACATATAATGGAGTAAGTGTCGAATATAACGATACAAATAAAACATTAAGTATTCTTCATCTAGGCAGCGGAACAGAACTTGAGTTTAAACCATATTTTCTTACAAACGATTACGCTACAATCGAATATAATCTTACTTTATTATCGACAGAACCGTTAACGTTAGATTATTCAACATCTTATATATACACTTTAGGAGGAACTCAAATAGATTTAACATCCATTCCATTGCCCAAATGTCAAGATTTCAATAATTCTATCTCAGCATATGAGCCTACGCTAGGAACGTTTAACGTCGTAAACGAAAACTATAACGGCGAAAACCTATCAAAAGAGTACAACAGTTCCATAAACTCCTTATATACTCAAATAGCCGGAAAAGAGTTTTTCGTAAAAGTGGTTAAAACAAAAGAGGATCTAATAACTCCCGATGAGTATAACGGACTTATTAGAATCTCTCTTATAAAAACGCCAAATTTCCCGGAAGATGCTACGGATGAACTAAAAACATCTATATGTAAAGATTCTCTATCACTTTTTGATAAAGATTTGATTTTTAACGATACTGAAATTTTAGAAACTAACGTAACTTATAACGGCGCGTTAAGAGATGCTACATTTAGGGTAAACTACGTTAGCGACGAGTACGGTAACCCGATAGATTGGGATATTAGCAGCTGGCAATGTCTTGAAAAAACTTACAACTGTATATGGGGAATGTTAGTGAGTAGGATATATACTCAAGGTCGTTACAGCGGCGAATGCAATAAAAACCAAACGCCAAACAACGTTAATCCTGACGACTATCCAGATACGTGTCCTTGCGCCGCAGAGTGCAGACCAGGACCTGGCGGAGCTATGGAAAATCAAGCTAGCCAAGAGTGTATAGATTGCGTTTTAGGAGGCGAACTGGCTAGCTCAGTGTGCGCAAGAGACAACTTCTCCATAAGGCCTGACAAATACTCTTTGGATATCAACGCTTCTCCTTTGATAGGCGCAAAACCCTATCTTGCTGATCTAAACGCCACTTTATACAATAGCGACGCAAACGTTAGCGGGTATGACCAGCTTATAACAAACAGCGCCGATAAAAACGGCACAATGTCTCTTGTTTTGCCTTTAACGTGCATTACTCTCTCTTCAGACCCTACGCTTTTAAATACTCAAGTCCAATTTTATAACGGCAAAGCGCAAAATCTATATCTAAAGTACGACAATGTTGGAGATGTTAATGTTACTTTTATCGATAACGACTGGACAAAAGTAGACCAAAAGCCTAAGGACGACGGCTCAATCGACTGCATAGCCCAAAGCGATACCAATGAGCATACCAACGGTAAAGTAGGATGTCTTATAAAAGGTTCAAAAGTTTTAAAATTTGTTCCAAAAGCTTTTGTAAATAGCGTAAATTTATCTAATTTTAACTCAACTGGCGGTTACACTTACCTCTCCAACGAAGCGGACATGTCCGCAAAAATAGACCTATCTATAAAAGCTATACTTGATGATAACAGTACCGCCACCAACTATACAAAGGGATGTTTTTCAAAAGATATAAATCACACAATCTCTCTTATAAACAACAAAACCCTTACATGGTCGGATACCCAAAACAGGATAAGATATTTTGAAACAGACACCTCAACGGCCTTGACTCCTACTAATCTATATACTGTAACTTTTAAAAGCTCTGAAGGAAACTTTACTTCCGGCATAGCAAATGTTGCCGTTAAGTTCAATTTTGATAGAAACACCTCCAATCCGGACGAACCTTTTACAATCTCTAAAAACGACTTCAACATAAGCGTAAAAGAGACTAACGGAACCGTTAGCGGTAGCGATTTTAACAGAACTAACGATCAAAACGCAACGTTCTATTTCGCTAGAGTACATGCGCCAGATTATATCGACGAAGACGCCGACAATATAATAAACGCAAAAATTTATTATGAGATATATCTAAAAAGCGGAACAGATTATGCCAACTTAAAAGGTGAAGAAAGCGTAGATGACATATTTTGGTATATTAACAAAAAACACAACTCTACGAATGATGGGAAAATATTAAATCTAATAATAACCGGTTCCAATATCACTATCACTCCAGGTTCATCCGTTTCAATTTCTCAAGGCGTAGAAAACCAAACGATTATATATGCGGGAACCTCTTACCCTTATAAAGCCAAAATAGATTTGAACGCTTCCTCTTGGCTTATATACGATAAATTTGACGAAAACGCCACAACAAACCATTTTTACGTAACCTTTCCTGGAAGCGCTAAAGATTGGGCTGGAGTTGGAAAAACCGGTAAAACTGTTGATTTAAACATAAGTACCTCCACTCAAAAAAGGATTGAGTGGTGAGAAAAGCGGCGACGTTGATAGAGCTTATATTTACGATTATTATAATCGGTTTGGCTATGGTCTCTATACCCGTCGTACTGTCTCAGGCAACAAAAAGTAGCGAGTTTTCTCTAAATCAAGAAGCACTGCTTGCCGGCGCAACAAAAATAGGAAATATTCTTACATATGAATGGGACGAAAAAAATAGCGGGACGCAGATTATAAAATATGTTTTGGACGTCACAAACGGAGATAGCGAATTAAATCGCTATCCGGACATAAATAGCTCTCGAAGAATCGGACATTTTAAAGGACAATATCGAAGGTCTTTCGATACAAATCAAACTTTCGCCACATTACTGCTCGCAGAAGAAGCGACCGATACCGTACCAAACGATATAGACGACTTCAATAACAAAATATCCACTTTAACCGCAATATCTCAAGCCGATAGCGATTACGTAAAAGATTTTACGCTAAAAACAAAAGTCGTATACATAAACGACGACGCCAATTATACTAATAATAGTATCTCTTTTGACTTTTCTACTACGCAAAAAAGCGGTTCAACAAATATAAAGATGATAGAAGTTACAATAACCGATAATCAAACGGGCGAAATTATAGCGGTCTTTAGAAGTTACGCCTCAAATATAGGCACCACCAATCTTTTAAGTAGGACTTTTTGATTGAAAAGAGCGTTTACTTTAATCGAGCTGATTTTTGTTATAGTGATCCTATCAATCATAGGAGCCATCAGCGCTCAGATTATATCTAGATTATACGAAGATTACATATTTAATAGAGCCGTAAACGAGTTGGAAACAAAAACTGAACTAATTCTCGAACAGATAGCAAAAAGATTACAGTTTAGAGTAAAAGAGGCTACAATTGCGAGAAGACTGCCTCCAAACGATACAAATATAACCTCGCTATCTACCGCCGACGACGATTATAAAATTTTGGAATGGATAAGCTACGACAACGATAGCTTCAAAGGAGCTTGGAACAGCAGTAAAAATATCATAACGCCGGGTTGGAGCGGTTTTGTGGACCTTTATAGCATAGAAACTAACTCGACTCAACTAAAAACGCCCGGAAGCGATTTAAACATAACAGACTCCATAGTTACGGCTCTATCTAACGGTTCCGTAACGCTAACCAACGCCAACATGGGAATTATTTTTAAAGGACTATACGCAGGTTTTGACATAAAACAGTACGGATGGAACTGCTACAATGAAGCCGATCCCACAAATTGTAACAGTAGAGATTATGTTTTTGATATAACAGGTTATAACAATAACATTTTAAAAATATCTCCTACTTTAGACGGGAAAGAGATTACCGAGCAGTATTATCTTACATGGACCGCATACGCAATAGTTCCCGATATAGATAAATCGCAACTAACGCTATATTATAACTATAGACCTTGGAAAGGAGACAAATATAGCAATGGTCAGAGTGCGATTTTGGCAAAAAACGTTTCGGTATTCAAATTTAGACAAGTAGATCAGGTAATACGTCTAAAACTTTGTCTTTATAAACCTATAACAAACGATTACAATATATCTTTTTGCAAAGAGAAAGTGGTTTATTGATGAGAAAGGCTTTTAGTTTAATTACGGCAATTATCATTTTAGTTTTTATGGCCACACTATTGACACTAATGATATCCCTTTCTACTCAAAGCGCTAAGCAGACGGGCGACTTATATCTAAAAGAACAAACCGAACTACTAGCAAGAAGCGCAACGGAATATGCTCTTTTAGCGATCTCTGGACACAAAAGCGATACTGCAAACGGTTGCGTGGAGAAAATATATATAAAATATCCCGCAAACTCTCCAAGTTTTGATATTAACGTATCGATATATTATATAGGTAAAAATTTACCCTGCACTACTTCAAATATATTAGACAATAACATAGCCACCAACGACTCAAACGCTACTGTTATCATAGATACCATAGTTACAAATCTTCAAACAGAAGAACCTATAAGATACCATAGAAGAACGATTCAAAAACCTTAGATGATGTCTTGCTTTCATATTACCCCTTCTTAAGCCTTATTTTGTTAAAATTTAAAGAAACTTTAGAAAAAAAAGGACGATAAATGGATTACATTCATATATACGGAAAATCTTTCGATTTAACAGACAGTATAAAAGATTATATCTATAAAGCGATAGATGGACTTAACAAATACAATCTTGATATTACCGGCATAAACGTAACTGTTTCCGGGGATGAAAGAAAAGGCTCGAAAGGATACAATGTCGAGTTTGATATCCATATCGCTAAAAAAGGAAACGTGGTTATAAAACAGAAAGACAAAGACGTATACGCAGCAATCGATTTGGCAATTGATAGAGCAAGTAAAGTGTTAAGAAGATATGCTGACAAAATCAAAAATCATAAAAATATCTCCTTAGAAGAGATAATGGCCGAGCCTATGCTTCAAGAGGAGATTAACGAAGCTTTAAAATATTCAGAAGATGTTGTTCCTCATCAGCTTGACATCGATAAACCCGTTGAGATTGAAGAAGCTATAGAGTTTCTAAAAAATAGCGACAAATATTTTATAGTTTTTGAGGATAGAACAGGAAAGATAAGAGTTCTATACAAAAGAGCCGACGGAAGATTTGGTCTTTATTGATAAATCTTTTAGCCTTTAGTCTCAAAACTTTAAGAAACTATACTAAAAGACGACTAAAGGCTAGAAGTGGCTTTTTCTCTGTTTTTTCAAGATTTATACCCAATTTTCCAATTTTTTAACGCAAATGATATTTGTACTGCTCTATCTTAGCTTTTTCGCTCTATTTTTACCTAGTTTTATCAGTTTTGAGGGTTTTCCTTCAAAAAATCCTCTATTATCTTCTACTATAATATCAACATTTTCAGACGCAAATAGATAATCAAATCTTTTCCCAGACTCATTTGCGCTAGTAGAAAACATCCAGCCAAATTTTTTTAAAAATCTAAGATGATTTTCCTGTTTTATAACTCTGAGTGCTTTTTTATTTGGATAGACAAAAGTGGTCTTTTGGGCTCTTCTAACCATCTTTTTATACTTTTTCGGAACTCTTGCAAACTCTTTTAGCCTTTTAAAACTATCTATGGAGATTAAAAAAGGTTTGTTAGGCTCTCTTTTTTTAACTTTTGCCAACTTTTTAGCGTTTTGAGATAAAAAACCTACGGTAGTTTCGGTCTGAACAAGATATATTTTGTCAGGTTGAAGATTGAAGGATGAAGGTTGAAGAACTCTTTTTTCTCTCTTTTTACTTCTTACTTCTTTCTTCCTTCTCCCTTCTACCTTCAACCTCTACTCCTTCAGATAATCCTGAAGCGCCTTTGGCTCTAATTTTGCTTCTTTTAGCTTTTTTATAGCATCTGCAGCCACTCTCGCTGCTGCAAGAGTAGTAAAGTAAGGTATATCAAATCTTAAAACCGCCTCTCTAATCTTTTTTGCGTCATCTTTGCTTGACTTGTTGTCACTTGTATTTATAGCCATAGCTATTTCGCCGTTTTTTATCATATCTTCAATATTTGGGCGACCTTCGCTTATTTTTAAGACTCTTTGAGACTCCACTCCAGCCTCTTTTAAAACTTTGTGAGTTCCGCTAGTAGCTACTATTTTAAAACCTAAATCTTGATAGAGTTTAGCAATCTCAGCCGCATACGGTTTATCATAATCCGTCAAAGATAAAAAGAGGTTTCCTTCTAACGTAAGTCTATTGCCGGCAGCTATTTGAGATTTTGCAAAACTTATACCAAAACTGTCGCTGATACCCATAACTTCACCAGTGGACTTCATCTCAGGACCTAGTATAAGATCGGCGCCTATAAGTTTGTTGAAAGGAAAAACGGCCTCTTTTACGGATATATGAGATTTTAGTCTAGGTTTTAATATACCATCTTCTTCATAAACTATGCCGTATTTGTCATAATAACTTAAAGCCTCTTTAAGTTCTCCTTTAAGCATAACTCTTGTCGCCACTTTTGCCAACGGCAATCCGGTAGCTTTAGAAACAAAAGGAACTGTTCTAGACGCTCTTGGATTAACTTCTATCAGATAAACTTTATCTTTGTAGATTGCATATTGGATATTTAAAAGCCCTTTTACTCCTAATCCCAATGCTATAGTTTTAGTCTGCTCTTGAATCGTTTTTAAAATCTCCTCTTTTATGGATACGGTTGGTAAAGAACAGGCGCTATCTCCCGAATGAATTCCTGCCTCTTCTATATGCTGCATTATACCGCCTATATATACGTCTTTCCCGTCACTTATTGCGTCTACGTCAACTTCTACGGCATGATCTAAAAACTTATCTATAAGAACCGGAGACTCGTGACTAACGCTCACAGCCTCATCCATATACTCTTTTAGTTCCTTTTCGTTATAGACTATCCTCATAGCTCTACCGCCAAGAACATAACTAGGTCGAACTAAAACGGGATATCCTATATTTTCCGCTATCTTCAAAGCTTCTTCTTTTGTGGTGGCAGTACCGTTTTGGGGTTGCAAAAGTCCGTTTTTGGAAACAAAATCGCTAAACTTTTCCCTATCCTCGGCTAGATCGATTACTTTTGCGCTCGTACCTACTATTTTTGCGCCTATAGTAGTTAACGGTTTTGCGAGTTTTAAGGGTGTTTGTCCTCCGAAATGAACGATTACGCCGTCCGGTTTTTCTACTTCTATGACGTTTCTTACTCTTTCAAAATCTATCGGCTCAAAATAGAGTATATCGCTGGTATCATAATCTGTGGAGACAGTTTCAGGATTACAGTTATACATAATCGTTTCATAACCCATATCTTCTAAAGCAAAAGCCGCATGGACGCAACAGTAGTCAAACTCTATACCTTGCCCTATTCTATTTGGACCGCCGCCTATTATTAAAACTTTTTGTTTGTCGCTTCTTTTTTCTAAATCCCCTGTTTTTGGAAGTTTTGTTATATTGGTAGTTGAATAAAGATAAGGCGTTAAAGCTCTAAATTCCGCGGCGCAAGTATCTACTTCGTTATACTCTAACTCTACTTGAAGATTTTTTCTTGCAATATAGATATCATTTTCGCTAAATTCGGTATTTTCTTTCTCATTTATTATTTTTGCTATCATTTTATCGCTAAAACCGATAGTTTTAGCTTCTCTTAAAAGCTCTTCGTTTTGTAAAATATCAAGGTCTATTCTCTTCTCAAATTTTACAATTTCCTCTATTTGATATAAAAACCATCTATCTATCTTGCACAACTCGTAAATATCTTCAACGCTTAGCCCTTCTCTAAAACCTTGGGCTATATACAATAGTCTTTTTTCATTCGGTCTTCTAATCTCTCTTTTTATAGTTTCGATATCCGCATCTATCTTATCAAAACCGCTAAGTCCTGTTTCAAGTGAGCAAAGCCCTTTTTGAACCGACTCCTTAAAAGTTCTGCCTATCGCCATAACTTCACCCACACTCTTCATAGATGTCGTTAGCGTAGAGTCTGCATGAGGGAACTTTTCAAAAGTAAATCTTGGTATTTTTGTAACAATATAGTCTATTACGGGCTCAAAACTTGCAGGAGTTCCGGTTATATCGTTTTTAATCTCGTCAAGAGTATATCCTACGGCTAAAAGTGTGGCGACTTTTGCTATAGGGTATCCGGTAGCTTTACTAGCAAGAGCCGAGCTTCTACTAACTCTTGGATTCATCTCTATAACCGTCATTCTACCGGTTTGTGGATGCACCGCAAACTGAACGTTGCTGCCACCGGTATCAACGCCAATCTCCCTTAAAATCGCAAAAGAGGCGTCTCTCATCCTTTGATACTCTTTATCCGTAAGCGTTAAAGCCGGAGCTACTGTTATGGAGTCTCCCGTATGTACGCCCATTGGATCTAAATTTTCGATAGAACAGACGATGATACAGTTATCCTCTTTATCTCTGATAACCTCCATCTCATACTCTTTCCAGCCAAGCAAACTCTCTTCTATCAGTATCTCATTTATTGGACTAGCTTCTAAACCTTTAGCAGCCAACGTTTTAAATTCGTCTATATTGTATGCGACTCCGCTTCCACCGCCGGCTAAAGTGTAGCTAGCTCTAATTATTAGAGGAAAACCTATCTCCTTTGCGGCGTCAATGGCCTCATCCAAAGAGTAAGCATATCGACTTTTTGGAAGATCCATACCGATTTTTAACATAGCTTCTTTAAAGGCCTGTCTATCTTCGCCTTTTTTTATCGCTCCCGGATTAGCGCCTAAAAACTTAACGCCTTCTAGCATACCTTTTTCATACATACTCATAGCTACGTTTAAAGCCGTCTGACCGCCCATTGTTGGCAAAATGGCATCTACATTTTCTTTTTCGATGATTTGAGCCACTATATCTTCAGTTATAGGTTCAATATAGGTTCTATCGGCAAATTCCGGATCTGTCATAATGGTAGCTGGATTTGAGTTTATAAGCACTACTCTATATCCGAGCTCTTTTAGAGTTTTGGTGGCTTGAGTTCCTGAGTAGTCAAATTCGCAGGCTTGTCCTATGACTATAGGCCCAGAGCCAATCAGCAAAATCGTATCTATATCTTCTCTTTTTGGCATAGTTTTTTACCCTTTTGTGGTTGTGTCTATATAAAAATTTACTAATTTTACAAAAATGTTAATAAAAACGATATTAGAACAAAAACATTGGTCTTTAATCAATGACAATAACAAGCAATCTAGTGTTAACGACTATTTAAAACAATCCAAAAATATCTCGGATTAGCTAAATCGGCATACGGTTTAACGATGGCGACTTTATAACTTCCCATCGACTCAATTTTGATAACTTTTCCTACTTTTATCCCGTAAAAAAAGATATTGTCCATCCCGCTTGTGACTACTTCATCTCCGATTTTTATATTTTTATACATAGGAATAAACTTTACTACCATAGTTCCGTTTCTTTTCCCCATAGCTATTCCGGGGGCTTTTGAACGACCTATCTCAACCGCATAAGCGCACTTTTCGTTGCTATTTAGTAAAGCAATAGGCTTCCCATTCTTATTTACTACTATCCCCGCTGCAAAATCATCTTTTATTAGACCGTAAATCTTTGTTTGGTTAAAATCATCCATCTCAATCCACATAGAAGAAAAATCACCAAGTGTGGTATATGATATAGCTCTTATTAGTTTTACGTCTAGATAAAATTTCGTATTTACGTTGCACTCTTTTTTTAGACTTTCCAACTCTTTTTTAGTAGCGTTTAATTCAAGATAATACTTTTTTAATTTTCTATTTTCCAATAAAAGTGAAGATATAGTCTCCTCTTGTTTCAAATACTTTATAATAATATTTTGTAAATAGGAACTAAAATCATGATAGGTGGTTTTAATAGACTCAGTTAAAAAAAGAAACCCTTTTTGGTAGGTTTCGGTAAATTTCAAACCTCCCAAAAAGAGCATTAGCAGTAAAAAAAAGGAGAGATATTTTTTACTCATTTGATAACTGTTGTAAAATCTCTATCTCTTCTAACGCTCTACCCGTCCCTTTAGCGACTGCTAAAAGCGGTTCATCACTAACATATACTGGAAGTTTTACTAACTCGGAGATGTACCTATCTATGTTTCGTATAAGCGCGCCGCCTCCTGTCATTACTATGCCATTTTCAACTATATCACCCGCTAATTCAGGCGGCATCTTTTCTAAAACCTCTTTTAGCGCATCTGCAATCTCTTTTAAAGGTCCTCTCATAGCTTCATGAACATCATCACTTGTAACTTCTATGGAAGATAACATTCCAGAGAGTTGATCTCGACCATTGACTATCATTTTTAAAGGCTCTTTCAAAGGTAAGGCTGTTCCTATATTGATCTTTACCTCTTCGGCAACCCTATCGCCTATTAAAAGATTATACTTTTTCTTTATATAATCGGCTATAGCTTTATCTATCTTGTCTCCAGCGGTTCGAACGGATTTACAAATAACTAGACCACCAAGACTAATAACTCCTATCTCAGTAGTACCGCCTCCTATATCCACAACCAAATTTCCTTGAGGCTCTTTAACGGGCAATCCCGCGCCAATAGCCGCCGCCATAGGTTCTTCTATCAAAAATACTTCTCTGGCTCCAGCGCTAAGAGCAGACTCTCTAACCGCTTTTCTCTCAACTTGAGTTAAACCGTATGGAACACAGATAATAACTCTTGGTCTTAAAAAAGCCTTTCTACTATGAGCCTTCTCTATAAAATATCTGATCATCTTCTCAGTCATATCAAAATCGGCAATAACCCCGTCTTTCATCGGCCTTACGGCTTTTATATCTCCCGGAGTTTTACCAACCATCTCTTTGGCTTCCCTGCCTACGGCTAAAATCTTTTCTCTGCCGTATTTATCCTTTTGTACGGCAACAACTGATGGCTCATTTATAATGATCCCTTGCCCTTTTACTAATACCAAAGTATTTGCTGTTCCAAGGTCAATCCCCATATCGTTAGAGAAAAAACCTACAATTTTGTCAAATATCATCTTTTTCCCTTATGCACTCTTTTTTCCGCTCTTTTTAATAAAGATAGGCTTCTCTTTTTTCTCTATAACATCTTTTGTTATGACAATCTCATATCCTCTGTATTCAGGCAAATCAAACATTATATCTATCATTATCTCTTCCATTATCGCCCTAAGTCCTCTAGCTCCCGTTTTTCGTTTTATCGCAAGTTCAGCTATCGCCTCTAGAGCCTCTTTCTCAAAAGTAAGTTCAACATCGTCTATGGCAAAAAGCTTTTTGTACTGTTTAACTAGGGCATTTTTGGGCTCTGTTAATATTCTTACAAAATCATCTTTTGTAAGTTGATTAAGCGTTGCTATCATATGCAAACGTCCTATAAGCTCGGGAATTAAACCATAATGTACTAAATCATCAGGCTCAACATAATTTAAAAGCTCCTCTTCTTCCATTTTGCCTCTCTTTTCTTGTCCAAATCCTAAAACGTTTCCGCCAATCCTTCTTTTAATAATTTCTGTTAATCCGTCAAACGCACCGCCACAAATAAAAAGAATATTTGAAGTATCTATCTGAACAAATTCTTGATTTGGATGTTTTCTTCCCCCTTTTGGAGGAATATTAACCAAACTCCCTTCAATAATTTTTAAAAGCGCTTGCTGAACGCCCTCTCCCGAAACGTCTCTAGTAATGGATCTGTTTTCACTAAGTCTTGAGATTTTATCTATTTCGTCTATAAAAACGATTCCTCTCTCGGCCTTCTTAACGTCTCCGTCTGCGGCTTGTAAAAGTCTTGTGAGGATATTTTCAACATCTTCGCCAACATATCCAGCCTCAGTCAAACTTGTAGCATCGGCGATAGCTAAAGGAACATCCAAAAATCTTGCCATTGTTTGCGCCATTAAAGTTTTTCCGCTACCGGTAGGACCTATGAGCAAAATATTGGATTTTGCTATTTCAGTATCGTCGTCATCAATTTTCTGCTGCTTAAAAATTCTTTTATAGTGATTATATACGGCTACCGCAAAAATCTTTTTCGCTCTATCTTGCCCTATAACATACTCGTCTAATACCGCTTTTAACTCTTTTGGAGTCAATAGTTCTTTATCAAAACTCTCTTCATTTTTCTCTTCATCATCTTCTTCACCAAAAAGTATATTATAAGCCGATATTACACAATTTTTACAGATATATACGCCGTTTCCCGCTATCAAAGGGTTATCATCGCTCTCATAAGCTCCGCAAAAACTACATTTTCTAAGCATAAATTATATTCCTTTCTTTTTGTATATTAGTATATTAGTTATTGGTTTATTGGTATAATTTAATATTTATCCAACTATAATTTACTAATACACCAATAACAATATTATAGCCACTCCTTTGCTCGCTCTCGAAACTCCTTGAGTTTCAAACTCGCATATACTACAAGCTTTCGCAAAGGCACGCAAGCAAAGCAGTTTGCTTGCTAAAACCCTTACGGTTTTTGC